>DATEEV010000190.1:0-4404 GCA_035281005.1 Microthrixaceae bacterium
CATCACCCGGGCCTCCTTGCGCTGCCGGGCCCACACCTCGAGCAACTCGACCATCACCACCGGGTCGGGCACCTCGAGCAGGGTCTGAGGCTGGTTCGGGTCGACGCCGTTCGCGGTCGTGATCGGCGACGCGACCTCGACGTCGGGGTTGCCCGGGCGGAACCCGTACTCGAGGACGCGGCGCTGGTTGTCCGGTTCCTGCACGAACGCCTGGAACATGCGCGCCGCCTCGCGCTGATCGGCAGAGACCCAGTCGGCGTCGAGGATGAAGAAGGGGTTGTCGGAGTAGAGGGTCCCCTCTGCCGGATAGACGGCGACCAGTGGGATTCGCGGCTTGCGCGGCTCCTCGCCGGGATCGAGCACCCCGTCGGGATTCCCCGCGTTGTAGTCGATGATCGACTTCTCCTCGACCGCGACCGCGGAGGCGTAATTGAGCGCCGTGCCCCGACGATCCGCCCGGAACCAGTTGTTGAGGAACGTCAGCGTGATGTCGCCGTAGTGCACGACGGCCGACTCGATCGCGGTGCCGAAGTCGACCACCGCCGGGTTCGCCAGGTCCTCCTGGCTGAGCCCTTCGGTCTTGCCCGCCGCGGCGTAGGTCTGGGCGATGAGCGCGGAGAGCCCGCTGGTGGAGAAGTTGGGGTTCGTCTTGCCGAGTCGAAACGGGCCCCACTCGGGATGACCGTACGTCGCCCATCCGTTGGGATCTCGGGCGAGGGCGACGATGTCGGCGAAGCGGATCGGCTTGTCGGGGTAGCCCAACGCGTCCGCCATCGGCTGGGGCATCGCGATCACGAGCGGCGTGAGCATGAAGGGCCGGGCGTCGGTGGGTGCGATCGCCGGTTGGCCGGCATCGGACAGCCGCTGGTTGAGGATCGCTCCCCACGAGCTCGAAGCCGGTGACCAGATGACCGGTCGCGGGCCCTGGAGCTGCTCGTCCCAACCCTCGGCGAGCAGCGTCGCGGCAGCGCCGGATGACTTGCGCTGAGGGCGCACGAAGATGCACTTGCCCCCCTCGGTGGCACGGCCGGCCTCGTTGAACGTCCTCGCCAGGGCGTTGAGCAGGTCGATCTTCTCAGGGGAGATCGACATGTCGACCACAACGCAGTCGCCCGGATCGCCGAAGTCGCCGTCGGCGGCCGACGGGAGCTCGTCGTCGCCCGAGGAGCAGGCGCTCGCGAGCGCCGCTGTGGCCAGGAGCACCGCCAGGGCGGTGCGGGTGTTCGTGTGTCGTACCGTCATCGTGCGTTCGCTTCCCACTCGTCGCGCAGCGCCACCATCACACCAGGTCCGGGTAGCCCCTGGGTCGCACCTCCCCGCTCCCACCCCGATTCGCCGAGCGCGCGAGCCACCGCTTCGGTGTCGAATCGCCCGGGATCACCGGCGATGACCAGGCCCACGGTGGGCTCCGGGGGCACTGCGAGGAGCGGGGTCCGGTCCCGCCTGATGACCTCGAAGCCGGTCGCGAGGTCGAATTGGCCCTGGAACGTCGCCAAGGTCGTGAGGACGGGCTCGCCGCGGGTCTGTTCGACCTCCTGCGGCAGGGTCCGCCAGAGGCGCACCGCCTCGTCCTCCATCTCCTCGGGCCGGGGCGGGACGTCGCCCACGATGCCGGCGGCGGCCATCGCCGCCGTGGCGAGGCCGGCGGACTCGTCGGTCGGGTCGATGCCGATGCGGAACGGGGGACTCCCGGCGCGCTCAGCGAAGCAGGCCCAGGTGACCGCGCCCCCGCACTCGTCGGACTGGACGTTCTCGCCGATCGACGGAGCGCGAGCGACGATCACGGCGCTGGAGGCGAGCACGTCGCTCGCGTCGAGGTCGACAGTGCCGAGGTTCGGGTCACGCACTACCTCGACCATGCCGGGCCAGAAGTCGGCGGTCAGCCAGCCGTCGGCGCCGAGCGCCTCGCCCGCCGCCAACCGGTCCGCCGTCGCCCCTGCAGGCTCGGTCGTCACGAGCTCGACGAGGCCGGACTGTTCGAGCCGGTCGCACGCCTCGGCCGCCTCGGTCGCGCAGATCAGGGTCGGCGTGCCGTCCGCTCCGCTGCCGTCATCGCCACCGGCCTCGTCGTCGTCGAGGGCGCGGCGGATGAACACCGCCGCCGCGATCAGGCCGGCCGCGACGAGGACTGCGACCAGTCGCTTCACGCCTCCGCCCGACTGGCGATCGTCGCGGCCGCACCCGTCACATCCCCGACGGTCAAGGTCACCAGGTCGCCATCGGTCGGCACGTCGAGTCGGGCCAGGCGGGTGGCCTGGCGGCTGATTGCCGCCTCGAACAGGTTGCGCGCGAGGCGCCCGTTGCCGAACCCCTTCTCCCGGGGGATGCCATCGAGCACCTTCCGCAACTCCGCCACGCCGGCCTCGTCGAGGTGGTAGCGGCTCGACTCCCCGATGCTCTCGAAGATCATCAACAACTCGTCGGTCGAGTAGTCGGGGAACGAGATCGTCCGCGGGAACCGTGACCTCAGGCCCGGGTTGGCGTCGAGGAACCTCGTCATCTCCTCGGGGTAGCCCGCCACGACCAGCGCCACCCGGTCGCGTCGGTCCTCCATCAGCTTCACCAGGGCGTCGATCGCCTCCCGGCCGAAGTCGTTCTCGCCGCCGCGCATCAACGTGTACGCCTCGTCGATGAACAGCATCCCGCCGTCGGCCTCGTCGAATTTCCGGGTGACGAGCGGCGCCGTCTGACCGACGTAGCCGGCGACCAGGCCGGCCCGATCGGTCTCGACCAGGTGACCCTTGGGCAGCACGCCGAGCGATCGGTAGATCTGGGCCAGCAGGCGACTGACGGTGGTCTTGCCGGTTCCGGGGTTGCCCACCAGCACGAGGTGCAGCGCGGTGTCGGTGGTGGGGAGCTCCCGTTCGGCGCGGAGCTGTTGGATGCGGAGGAAGTCGGTGAGCATGCGCACCTCTTCCTTCACCTCGCTCAGGCCGACGAGGGCCTCGAGCTCGGCGAGCACCTCCTCGAGAGGCCGAGGCGGCTCCTGCGGTGGAGGCGGGGGCGTGCTCGACGGCTGGCCGAGGGCGGAGTCCGGAGCCGTGGGCGCCGGTCGCAACGGTGCCGCGGCGTCCGCGATCCGATCGAGCAGCATCGTGCGGAACGCGCCGATGGCCCGCAGCTCGGCGTCGGTCGCGATGTCGTCGAGCGACGCAAGTGTGTGCGCGACGTCGAGGCCGCGCCGGTAGTAGACGCTGGCGAAGGCCGTGCCGTGCGCTCGGTCGGCGTCGACCAGCAGCTGGAACAACGTGGAAGGTTCATCGAGCCACTTCGCGCGACCGGCGACGAGGCTCGTGTTGCGGAGATCGGACGGCTTCGCCTTCGGCAGGTCGGAGTCGGGCAGGAGCGGCCCGAACGTCGACGACAGCGCCCAGAGCTCGTTGTCGGTGTGGCGACCATCGACGTCGATGAACGCGACCACCAGGTTGAAGGCCTCGTTGACGACGTCGCTGCGAAACCGGTGCGGCCGGGTGCCGGGCAGGTCGCGCGCGGCAGCGTCGAGCGCTGCGGTGACGTCGTCGACGAAGGCCGAGACGACCTCCTGCACCGCGTCGCGGCTCATCGGTCGGTACCCATTCGGGTGAGGAGGCTACCGGCGGTGCTCGGTAGTCTGGCCGGATGGCCCCCACCCCTGTCTCGGTCCTGGGTGAGCACGCGTCGGCGGCCCGTGCCGCGGTCGCGCAGGCGTCGGCCGTACAGAAGAACGAGGCCTTGACCCTTGCCGCGGAGCTGCTCACGACCCGGTCCGCAGAGGTGCTCGCGGCCAACGCACTCGACGTCGAGGCCGCCGAGGCCCGCGGCGAGTCGGCCACCGTGGTGGACCGTCTGCGGCTCACCACCGCCAAGGTCGACTCGATGGCATCGGGACTGCGTCAGGTGGCGGCGCTCGCCGATCCGGTCGGTGAGGTGCTCGGCGGTTGGGTTCGGCCCAACGGGCTGCGCATCAGCCAGATCCGGGTTCCCCTGGGGGTGGTGGGGATCATCTACGAGAACCGCCCCAACGTCACCTCGGATGCGTTCGCGCTGTGCCTCAAGGCGGGCAACGTGGCGTTCCTGCGTGGCTCGTCGGGCGCGATCACCTCGAACCTCGCGATCGCGGCTGTGCTCCGTGACGCGCTGACCAAAGCCGACCTGCCCGCCGACGCGCTGGTGCTGGTCGACGACACCAGCCGCGAGGCGGCCGTGGAGTTCATGCAGCTCCGTGGGGTCATCGACTGCCTCATCCCCCGCGGAGGGCCGTCGCTGATCGCGTCGATCCTCGAGCACGCGACCGTGCCGTTCATCATCGACGGTGACGGGAACTGCCACCTCTACGTCGACCGCGCCGCCGACCTGTCGATGGCGGAGGCCCTGCTCGTCAACGGCAAGACCCAGCGCCCGTCGGTGTGCAACGCGCTCGAGTCG
>DATEEV010000191.1:0-2778 GCA_035281005.1 Microthrixaceae bacterium
TGGTGTTCGCCGGGTCGAGGCCATCGATGCTGCGCGCCCTGTTCGAGGATCGGACCCGGCCGTTCTACGCGCAGGCCGAGATCGTGGAGGTCGACCGCTTCGACGCGGCGACTGCCGCCGGGATCGTCGCCGACGGCTTCGCGGCGACGGGTCGTGACGCCGGCGTCGGCGCGGAGCTCGTCGCAGCAGCCTCAGACGGTCATCCCCAACGGTTGATGCTGCTCGCGCATCTGCTGTGGGAACAGGTCGAACTGGGCGGCGAGGCGACGGCCGAGGATGTGGGGGTCGCGATCCAGGAGGCGCGGGACCGCACCGATCACGAGCACCGAGCGGCCGTGGCGGCACTCGACGCGACCCACCGCAACACGCTGCGGGCCGTGGCGTCGTTCGGCTCGCCCTACTCGAGGGCGGCGGAGCGTGCCCTCGACCTGGCACGGTCCTCGGCGCAGGGCGCGACGGCTGCGCTGCTGGCCGATGCGGTGATCGCGAGGGACGAGGACCGGTGGAGGGTCATCGACCCGCTACTCGGGGAGTGGGTTCGCTCCAACCTGCCCGCGCCCCCGCAATGAGGCTGGCTCACTGCCAGTTGATCATGCCGGCGAAGGCCGGGTACTCCGTCGACATCAGCACGGTGACGGGGGCGTTGGCCTGATCCGGCGCGACCACGATCTGGGAGATCACGGTTTCGGCTGCGAAATGTTGCAATCGCTGGAACACGACACTCTCACCATCCGGCGAGAACGCCGCGCCGAAAACCCCAGCTGAGTAACAGGGGTACGGGATTGGTGGCTCGATGCCCTCGCAGTAGACCGGCGCGACCGTTCGAACGTCGGATCCATCGACCGCCGACATGCTGACGAGGCTGCCGAGGCAGTTGAACAGCACGCGCCCCGTGGCGGACCAGGAAAGGGGCCCCGGCGCGCAGTTGGTGGCCGTGATCGTTGCATCGAGGTGACGGTCGCTCGAGGGGGAGGCGATGCCGTAGACCACAGGGGAAGAGAAGTCCGGCATGGCGATCAACTCGGTGGACTCCGGCGACCACACCACGTTTCCGATCGAGGAGATCGGGTCGACGAGGGCGATCCAGCGAACGAGTTGCCAGTCACTCGTCCGGTAGACGCGCACGGCGTCGTGGTGGTCGGACACCGAGATCGCGCCCCGGATCATCAGGTACTCACCGTTCGGGGAGAAGGACCGCTGCTTGAGGGAGCTCGCCAGCAACGCTCCGGGGATCGAGATGCGGGCGCCGGTGTCGGCGTCGATCAGGGAGATGGGGGCCGGGACAGCGTCAAGTCGAGTGACTGCCCTGGTCCCGCCCACACCGACCCAGCTGTCCGTCCCGAGGTGGTCGTCCAGGTTGTCGACCGACGCATCCGAGACGATCGAGGTCTCTCCATCCGCGCCGTAGCGCACCGTCGGGCCAGCACAGACGTCGCTCGTGCACGACAGTGGGCGCATGCTGACGAACAGGGCTTCGCCATCTGGGAGGAGAGCTCCGGTCGATGGTCCGAGGGTCGGGTTCGACCGCACCGGAGTGACGACCAACAACTTGGTGTCGGCAGACACGCTGTCCGCTGCCTTCACGACGACCGCTTCGGCCGCGCCGCTGGGGGTTCCCGACAGCAGCCCGCCGGCGCTGAGCGTGAGCCCTTGGGGCAGCGCCCCATCGACGACCGTCCACGACACCAGCCCCGTCCCGCCCGACGAGCTCAGCTGGTGGGAGTACGCAACTCCGATGATCGGCCGCGGCAGTGCGGCGGTGAGGATCTGGACCGCGCCAGGGGGAGCGGCCGGCGAGGAACACGACGCGGCGACCAGCCCCGACACGACGACGCACAACGCCACGACCCGGCGCATCGATGACCACCGTTCCATTTTGCTCCCCCTCGCTCAATCCCTCGGGGAACATATGCCGAGCCAGCTCGCCCGGGTAGGGGAAGGCCTTCCCTTGGCCTGGCGCTACTTGACAGAACGAGGATTTCCGGCGCCGCCCTCAGGAGAACCGACGTCCGCGAGGAGGGCCTGCAGCCGTTCCCGGAGCTCACCCGTCAGCGCCTCAGGCCTCCGAGGAGCGTCCGGGATCGCGTCCAGCATCATCTCGAGCTCGTCGATCAATGCTGCGGCGACGTCGTCGAGCTCCGCCACACGGTCCCGCAGCTCATCGAGCTGGCCCTTGGTGACCACCAGCTCATGCTCGGCCAACCCGAGCTCGTCGGACCGTCGTCGAGCCTCGTACATCCGCTGGCGGCAACTCCGACGGCAATATCGCTGGGGTCGACCGGCAGTGCCCGTGACCGCGGCCAGCCGCCGCCCGCACCACG
Source organism: Microthrixaceae bacterium (assembly GCA_035281005.1). Taxonomy (GTDB): domain Bacteria; phylum Actinomycetota; class Acidimicrobiia; order Acidimicrobiales; family Microtrichaceae; genus DATEEV01. Next base: position 2,322 of record DATEEV010000191.1, read on the forward strand.
CGCAATGCCGCGCCGTTCCCCCGCCGCTCTCGTCGATCGGGTATTTCGTCACGGTGACGAAATTAGCGAATGGCTTCTGACCACGAGCGGACCCGTCGCAGGCGCCGTCACTCGCGTCGTTCGTGGATCCAGCGCGCCATCCCGAATACCGGGAACGCAGGCCCCTCCCCTCGGCGACGATCGAGCCCTTGACGCGCGTCGCGCTCATCTCACTGTCTCCCACCTGTCCCTCACCTGCTCTCGCGACGAGTGAACCGCGACCTAGATTTCCCGGCGTGACCGAGCTGGTGGAGGAGCCCCCGATCAAGCCGCTGCTCCGTGGTTGGTCCCACGTGCTCGCATTCGTGGCGTCCGCGGCGCTCGGCGGTGTGATGATCGGGCTCGCTCCGGGCGCGCAGGCCCGCACCGCGACGATCATCTACGTGCTCGGGCTCTGCACGATGCTCGGTGTCTCGTC
>DATEEV010000192.1:0-12410 GCA_035281005.1 Microthrixaceae bacterium
TGACGAGGAAGCCCGCCGCAAGCTCGAGTCGGGCATGAACCAGCTCGCTGACGCCGTGCGCGTCACGCTCGGCCCGAAGGGCCGCAACGTCGTGCTCTCCAAGAAGTGGGGCGCGCCGACGATCACCAACGACGGCGTCTCGATCGCCAAGGAGATCGAGCTCGAGGACCCCTACGAGGCGATCGGCGCGAACCTCGTCAAGGAGGTCGCGAAGAAGACCGACGACGTCGCGGGCGATGGCACCACCACCGCCACGGTGCTCGCCTGGTCGATGGTGCACGAGGGCCTTCGCAACCTGGCTGCCGGTGCGAACCCGATGGCGATCAAGCGAGGCATCGAGCAAGCCGTCGAGGCCGCCGTGGCCTCCATCGCCGAGGTGTCGATCGAGGTCGACAACAAGGAGCAGATCGCCCAGGTCGCGGGCATCTCGTCGGGCGACCGTGAGATCGGCGACATGATCTCCGAGGCCATCGACAAGGTCGGCAAGGACGGCGTCATCACCGTCGAGGAGTCGAACACCTTCGGCATGGAGATGGACCTGGTCGAGGGCATGCGCTTCGACAAGGGCTACATCTCGCCGTACATGGTCACCGACACCGAGCGCATGGAAGCCGTGCTCGACAACCCGTACATCATCTTCGTCTCGTCTAAGATCACGGCCGTGCGCGACCTCGTGCCGGTGCTCGAGAAGGTCATGCAGTCGGGCAAGCCGCTCGTGATCATCGCCGAGGACCTCGAGGGTGAGGCTCTCGCCACGCTCGTGGTCAACAAGATCCGCGGCACCTTCAACTCGGTGGCCGTCAAGGCCCCCGGCTTCGGTGAGCGCCGCAAGGCGATGCTGACCGACATGGCCATCCTCACCGCCGGCCAGGTCATCAGCGAAGAGATCGGCCTCAAGCTCGAGAACGTCGACCTGTCGCTGCTCGGCACCGCCGAGAAGGTCATCGTCACCAAGGACGAGACCACGATCGTCGGTGGCGGCGGCACGAAGGACGACATCGAGGGCCGCATCGCCCAGATCAAGGCCGAGATCGAGAACACCGATTCCGACTACGACCGCGAGAAGCTCCAGGAGCGCCTCGCCAAGCTGTCCGGTGGTGTCGCTGTGCTGAAGGTCGGCGCGGCCACCGAGGTCGAGCTCAAGGAGAAGAAGCACCGCATCGAGGACGCCGTCTCGACGACGAAGGCTGCGATCGAGGAGGGAGTCGTCGCCGGTGGTGGCGTGACCCTGCTTCGGGCCCAGTCCGGGGTCGAGTCGCTGCTCGAGAAGATGTCCGACGCCGACGAGGCGACCGGGGCCCGCATCGTGCTGCGCTCGCTCGAGGCGCCGATGAAGCAGATCGCCGAGAACGCTGGGCTCGAGGGCGGCGTGGTCGTCCAGAAGGTGCGGTCGCTCAAGAAGTCGTCCGAGGGCCTCAACGCCGCGACCGGCGAATACGAGGACCTGGTCAAGGCCGGCATCATCGACGCCGCCAAGGTGACCCGCTCGGGCCTGCAGAACGCGGCGTCCATCGCGGCGCTCTTCCTGACCACCGAGGCCGTCATCGTCGACGCCCCCGAGAAGAAGGCCCCCGCCATGCCCGGCGGCGGCATGGGCGACATGGACTTCTGACCTCCGGTCAGCACCCACCCCCACCGCTCCGATCTGTTCTGCAGATCTCGCGTAGGAGCGCGAGATCCGCACCACAGATCGGATTGAATCGAATCGAGAGGCCGGGGCCAAGTGCCCCGGCCTCCTCGCGTCGTAGCCTGAACGACGTGGCTCGAGGACGGACGCAACGGGTGATGTCCACCCAGGCCACTGCGGGTCAGGAGACGAATCGGCCCGACGATCTCATCGTCGAGGAACCCCTCGAGATCCGCCTCGACGACCAGCTGGTCTCGACCACGATGCGCACCCCCGGACACGACTACGAGCTCGCGGCCGGGTTCTGCATGACCGAGGGCCTGCTCGGCGGCGCGACCGTGACCGAGATCCGGTACTGCGCCACGGGCTCGGCGGTCGAGACCGAGTTCAACGTCGTCTCGGTCGACACCGGCGGCCGCGCACCCACCCCGACACCGAGGCTCGGCAACACCACCTCGTCGTGCGGGCTGTGCGGCTCGGCGTCGATCGACACCCTGGCGTCTCGCCTCGCACCCCTCGATCCGGTCCGCGTCGACCCCGCCGTCGTCGCCAAGGTCGGCGAGCTCGTGACCGATCGCCAGGAGCTGTTCGGTCGCACGGGCGGCGTGCACGCGGCTGCAACGTTCGACCTCGACACGGGCGAGATCGGCGTCGTGCGCGAGGACATCGGACGTCACAACGCGCTCGACAAGGTCGCCGGGCGCCTGCTGCTCGACGGGATGCTCCCGGCGAGCGAGTCGGGCGTCTGGATCTCGGGGCGAGCCAGCTTCGAGATGGTGCAGAAGACGTGGGCGATCGGCGCACCGGTGCTGGTCTCGGTCAGCGCGGCCTCCGCACTCGCCGTCGACACGGCCCGACGGGCCGGCATCACGCTGATCGCGTTCGCACGCGACGACCACCTGGTCCGCTACCCGTGAAGCGACGCCTGCGGCTCCATCCCGAGACCTGGGCCGGCTTCGCGCCGAACGGCCTCGGCCAGCAGAAGCCGAAGCACTTCTCCAACATGGCGAAGGTGGCCTGGGACAACCGCGCCCATCCCCGATACGCGTGGAAGGTGCTCACCGAGGGTGTGTGCGACGGCTGCGCGCTGGGCGTCGCCGGACTGCACGACTGGACGATCGACGGCATCCACCTGTGCACCACCCGCCTCGAGCTGCTCGAGCTCAACACCGCCGACGCGTTCGACCCGGTGTTGCTGAGCGACGTCGGACCGCTCGCCGACTACTCGTCCGCGGAGCTTCGGCGCCTCGGCCGGCTGGGTCACCCGTTCCGCCGCCGCCGAGGCGAGCGCGGGTTCACCCGCATCTCCTGGGAGTCGGCCCTGTCCGCGATCGGTGGAGCGCTGCGCGAGGCGCCGGCCGATCGGGTCGGCTGGTATCTGACCAGCCGCGGCATCACCAACGAGACCTACTACGTCGCTGGCAAGGCGGCCCGGGCGCTCGGCATCGCCAACATCGACTCCGCAGCTCGCGTGTGTCACGCCCCGTCGACCGTCGGGTTGAAGTCGACGATCGGCGTCGCGGCGTCGACCTGCTCGTTGCGCGACGTGATCGAGAGCGATCTGGTCGTGCTGTGGGGCACGAACCCGGCGAACAACCAGCCGGTGTTCATGAAGTACCTCGACCAAGCGGTGAAGTCGGGCACGAAGGTCGTCGTGGTCAACCCGTTCCTCGAGCCCGGCCTCGATCGATACTGGGTACCCTCCGCGGTCGAGTCGGCGGTGTTCGGCACCAAGATCTGCGACCTCCACGTGCCCGTGCGACCGGGTGGCGATGTGGCGTTCGCCCACGCCGTGCTGCAGCGACTGCGAGCGCGGGGAGCGATCGACAGGGAGTTCGTCGACGCGCACACCGAGGGATGGGACGAACTGGTCGCCGACCTCGACCGTCACTCCACCGACGACCTGCTCGCGGCGGCGGGGCTCGACCGCGACGTGCTCGACGCGTTCGTCGACCGATACGTCGCGGCGCGCTCCGCGGTGCTGATCTGGTCGATGGGCATCACCCAGCGCTCGACCGGCGTCGACGGCGTGCGCGCGATCGTGAACGTCGCGCTCGCTCGGGGCAATGTCGGTCGCAACGGGGCGGGCCTGATGCCGATCCGCGGTCACTCCGGAGTGCAGGGCGGCGCGGAGATGGGTGCCTACGCGACCGCCTTCGCCGGTGGTGTTCCCATCGACGCGACGAGCGCGGCGGAATTGTCCGCCCAGTGGGGATTCGCCGTGCCCGACCACCCGGGACTGACTGCGCCCGAGGTCATCGACGCGGCCGGCGCCGGGGGCCTCGACGTGTTGTGGTCGTCGGGCGGCAACCTCGTCGAGATCCTTCCCGAGCCGGCCCGGGTGCGCGCTGCACTCGAACGGGTGCCGCTGCGCGTCCACGCCGACGTCGTGCTGACCCCGCAGATGCTGCTCGAGGGCGACGACGTGATCCTGTTGCCGGTCGCGACCCGCTACGAGCAGGAGGGCGGCGGCACATCGACCACGACCGAACGACGCATCGCGTTCTCGCCGGAGATCCCCCGCCGCGTCGGTGAGGCGCGATCGGAGTGGCGTCTCTATGGCGACGTCGTCCGCGCTACCCGCCCCGAGCTCGCCCAGCACTTCGCGTGGCCCGACAATGCGGCGCTCCGGGCGGAAATCGCCAAGGTCGTCCCGATCTACGCCGGCATCGAGCACCTCGAGACCACGGGCGACGCGATCCAGTGGGGCGGCCGGCACCTGTGCTCGGGCGGGGAGTTCCCCACCCCCACGGGCCGCGCGATGTTCTCCGTGATCGACCCGCCCACTCCGCCGGCGCTGCCTCCCGGCACGTTCGAGGTCTCGACTCGCAGGGGCAAGCAGTTCAACACACTCGTCTGGTCCGAGACCGATCCGCTCACCGGTGCCGGCCGCGACGCGGTCTACATCGATGGCGCGGACGCGGCCGAGCTCGGCCTGGGCGACGGTGCAGCGGTGCGACTGAGCTCCGATGTCGGCTCGATGGACGGGCACCTTCGGGTGGTGTCATTGCCGCGTCGCACGCTGCAGGTGCACTGGCCCGAGGGCAACGTGTTGATCCGCTCGTCACCCGATCATCGCGAACCGGCCAGCAGGATCCCCGACTACAACGCGATCGTCAGGATCGAGCGGGGCTGAGAAAACGGCGCACGGTCTTCACGGCGCCGAGCTGGCCTCGCACGCGTGAAAGGCTGGTCCCATGACCGAGCCCGCAGTCCCCTCCGTCGGCCTCGCCGTCGCCCACCTGTTCTGGAAGCCGGGCCCTCTCGCCGAGCGCGACGCCATCCTCACCGCCATCGGCAAGGCCACCGCGGATGGCGACCAGGTCGTGTGCGCCGCGATGCTCGGCCACAAGGCCGACCTCTGCACGATGGTGCTGAGCAGCGACCAGTGGCGGCTCCGCGCGTTCCAGACCGCGCTGGTCACTGCCGGGCTCGACCTCGTCGACTCGTACGTGTCGCTCACCGAGATCTCCGAGTACGCGCAGGGCGTCCCGGAGGAGATGCGCCAGGCCCGCCTGTACCCCCAGCTCCCTCCGGAGGGGAAGCCGGCGTTCTGTTTCTACCCGATGTCGAAGCGCCGCTGGGTGGGCGCCAACTGGTTCCGTGAGGACTTCGATCGGCGCAAGGAGATGATGTACGAGCACGGCGCGTCCGGCCGGAAGTTCGCCGGGCGCGTCCTCCAGGTCATCACGGGCTCCACCGGCATCGACGACCACGAGTGGGGGGTGACGCTGTTCTGCGTCCACCCCGACGACGTGAAGGAGGTCGTGTACTCGATGCGCTTCGACGAGGCCTCCGCGCTCTACGGCGAGTTCGGCACGTTCTACGTGGGCATGGTCGCGACCGGGGCTAAGGCCCTCGACGAGATCGGCCTCGTCAGTTGAGGAGCGAGGGCGAGCCGAAGCGACGAGGCCATCAGGGCGTTCAGTTGACGTAGTCGGCGAGCGATGCCGTGATGTTGCTCATGTAGTACGGGCCCTGCTCGGGGCCGCGACCGGCGGTCGACAGCGACGTGATCAGCGCTCCCGCCGGCTCGACGTCACCGAAGATCACGATCCCGTCCGACGGGGTGGCCAGCACTGCGTTGTAGACCGCCGGATCGACGGACTCGGCGTCGAACCGAACGGTGGCGGCGATCTCCCCGTCAGCGGCCTCGTACGCGAGTCGGAAGTCCTCCGCGGCACCCTCGGTGCTCGCGCCTTGCTGGGTCAGCACCACGACGTCGGTGACGCCGTCGGACGCCACGACCTCGGCCAGCACCTGGCCCTGGAGCACGTCCGACGGAGCCAGGCGGAACAGCAGGCCGTTGTGATCGGTGAAGGCGAAGACGCGGCTCGTCGACGACGGGGAGAACAGCACGATTCCCGCCGAGGTGACCGACGGGAGCACGGCGAGCGTGGTGTTCGCCCGACCCGCGCCGAGGATCGCGTCGACGCCGTCCTCCATCAAGGTCGCGGCCGCCTCGATCGCCTCGAGGTCGTTCGAGCCCGAGTCGCCATCGATCAGCTCGACCGGCCTCCCGAGCACGCCGCCCCGATCGTTGATGTGCTGGACCGCCAGCCGGATACCCGCCCGTTCGGCCTCGCCGAGCTGGGCGTCGGGACCGGAGGTCGGCAACAGCATGCCGAGTCGCAACACCCCGTCTGCCCGGGGGCCTCGGGTCGGGTCGACGGCCTCGTGCTCGGCGAAGGACGGTTCCGCCACGGCGCTCTTCACCGCGGTCCTCACCAGATTGTCGTCGTCCTCGAAGCGCATGACCGCGAAGCTGGCCTCGCCGGGCTCGCCGCTGGCGAGCATCTCGATCGCACCGCTGACGCCGTCGTAGTCGACGTTGCCGAGCTCGTCGGTGAGGTCGCTGCAGATCTGCCAGGTCGAGCACTTCTTACCGAAGCCGCTGATCCCGATGATCTCGGAGGCGAATCGTCCCGGCGCGTCGCTGCGAGCGAGCTCGGCGGCGAGGGCGGTGATCATCACCGAGTCGTAGGCCTCCGCGGCGAACGAGTAGTCACTGAGGGCCGGAGCGATCTCCTCGATGTCCTCCCGGAACCACTCGGGCAGTTCGGTGTAGGGGATCGTGCCCTGCATGCCGACGAGCTTGCCGGTCGGGATGTCGGTCGACGGCGGGATGCTGCTCGCGCTCGCCCGCTCGGACGGCGTCTCGCCCCCGCCGTCGCTGCACGACGCCCCCAGGAGCGCGACGAGCAGGCACAGTGGTACGGCAGCGGAGCGAACGGGTCGGAGCATCGGCGGGGGTGAGCCGGTTGACGATCCGACCGGCCGGGCTACGAGGGTACTGACCGGCGGTCCTTGACCGGCATCACCCCCTATGGGTCGTCCTACCATTGCGGCCGTGAGCGACGAGCCGTCCGATGCCGCGCGGCTCGCGGCCTACGCGGACGCCCTGGTCGCCTCCATCGAGGTGTCGTTGGGACCCTGGCTGGTCCGCCAGGTCGTGGAGCGGGCTCCGTCGCTCGAGGCCGAGGCCCGCCTGGCCGCCGCCAGGGCCGTGGAGACGACGATCCCCGAGCTCCGTGCCCTGCTGAGCACCGACATCGACCAGCAGCGGGCGACACCCCTGCAGGTCGTGCGGGAGGCGACCCGGGCGGTCACCGCGGTGCTGATGGCCGGCGGGGTGGCGCCTCCGGAGCGCGACGAGCTCGCCCGCACCATCGACCGCCGAGACCTGTACGACCTGGGCCCGGCCTCCTACGCCGATCTCGGGCCCGAGGTGGCCGAGGCCGGGCTGGTGTGGGGCGCGGCCAAGGCCCACGTCCACCTGGCGAGGCGTCGGAAGCTATGAACGATCCGGCGGATCCTCCGGGTCCGACCAGCCGACTCCGGTGATGGTGCGCGACTCGAAGAACAGGCACCCCACCGGGCACGCAAAGGGCATCTCCTCCGCGGCCCCCACCCGGCAGCGCTGGATCACTTCGCCGGGCGCGATGGTGCGGGAGGAGTAGTGCCGGCAGTCGGTGCGAACACCCATCGGGGAGATTGTGCCAAGGGGACCGTGCCTTGCACCACCACCCGGTGACACCACCCACCGCGGGCCCCCTTCGGCACAGCTGGTCGGATGGACGCTAGAAACGGAGTCTCATGAAGCTCATCACCGCCATCGTGAAGCCGTTCAAACTCGACGACGTCAAGGCCTCGCTCGCAGAGGCCGGCATCGTGGGCATGACGGTGTCGGAGGTCTCCGGCTTCGGCCGTCAGGGAGGCCACACCGAGACCTACCGGGGTTCGGAGTACCACATCGCCTTCATCCCCAAGATGAAGATCGAGGCGGTGGTGGGCGACGGCCAGGTCGATCGGGTGGTCGACGCGATCGTCGCCGCGGCCCGCACCGACAAGATCGGCGACGGGAAGGTCTGGGTGTCGAACATCGACAGCGTCGTGCGCATCCGCACCGGTGAGCGCGACGTCGACGCGATCTGAGCGCGTCCGAGCCATGGATTTCGTCGCGGTGCGAGACTCGCTGCTCGCGGACCATTCCCTGCGTGGTCGCGGCCTCTGCGTCGCGTACACCGAACTGATCGACGCGTGGCTCGCCGAGCTCTACGCGGCCACCATCGGCGTCCGCACCGGCGTCGCGTTGGTCGCGATCGGAGGGCATGGTCGTGGCGAGCTCGCGCCCGGCGGCGACATCGACCTGATGCTGCTCCACACCGGCGGCACCTCCGAGGCCGATGCCGCTGCGCTCTGGTACCCGATCTGGGACGTCGGCCTGAAGCTCGGGCACTCGGTGCGCACCGGGAAGGAGGCGTTGGGCCTCGCCCGCGACGACCTCGCCACCGCCACCTCACTGCTCTCCGCCCGGCCGGTGGCAGGCGACGAGGGCCTCGCCCGGTCGGTCGCTCAGGACGCGCTCGCTCAGTGGCGGCGTCGCGGCTCCCAGTGGCTCGAGCGGCTGGCGAAGTCGGTGGTCGAACGCCACGCCAGCGCGCCGGAGGTCGCCTTCGCCCTCGAGCCCGACCTGAAGGAGGGCCGAGGTGGCCTTCGTGACGTCCAGGCGATCGGCTGGGCCCACACCACCGGTGCGCTCGGGACCGACGCCTGGGGCGCGGACGAGGCGGACGCCGTCGGGCGCGCCTATGACCTGCTGCTCGACGTGCGCGTCGCGTTGCACCGGGCGACCCGTCGCACCGGGGATCTGCTGGTCCTCCAGGAGCAGGACGCCGTCGCCGAGCTGCGTGGCGATGTCGACGCCGACGCGCTGATGGCCGAGGTCGCAGCCGCCGGCCGCACCATCGCGTGGCTCTCCGACGAGCTCTGGTTCGACGCCGCGCCGCGGCGCCGGTCGAAGGTGAGCGCGCTCCCGACTGCATTGTCGATCGATCGAGGGCGCGTGCGCCTCGCCTCTTCCGTCGCACCCACCGCGGAGCTCATGCTCGACGCGTCGATCGCGGCGGCGACCTCGGGCGGGCGCATCGAACGCGACTCACTCCGACAGTTCGCGACGATCGGCGCGCTTGCCACGCCGTGGTCCGATCAGATCCGGGACCGCTTCGTCGCGCTGCTGCGATGCGGCTCGCCGACCGTCGCCGTGGCCGAGGCCCTGGACCATTCGGGGTGCTGGGCGACGCTGGTGCCGGAGTGGCCGGCCGTGCGCAGTCGTCCGCAGCGCAACGCGTACCACCGGTTCACCGTCGACCGTCACCTGCTCGAGGCCACGACCAACGCCGCCGCACTCGCCGATCGCGTCACCCGCCCGGACCTGCTCCTCCTCGGTGCGCTGTTCCACGACATCGGCAAGGGCTACCCGGGAGATCACACTGTCGTCGGCATGGACCTGGTCGCGAAGATCGGGCCGCGGATGGGTCTGGGACCCGACGACACGGCGACGCTGGTGGCGATGGTCGAGCACCACCTGCTCCTCCCCGACGTCGCGACCCGTCGCGACCTCGACGATCCGGTCACGATCGAGCGCGTCGCGAGCGCCGTCGGCGCCGTCGAGCGGCTCCGACTCCTCCACTGCCTGACCGAGGCCGACTCGATCGCCACGGGAGCCTCGGCCTGGGGTCAGTGGAAGGCGACCCTCGTGGCCGACCTGGTCGACCGCGTCGAGGCGGTGCTCGCGGGATCCGAGGCGTCGACGGTGACCGGCACCGCGCACGGCGCGCACTGGGACGAGATGATCGAGGCCGCGAGGACGTCCGGTGACCCGCAGCTGCGGGTCACCGGTGATCGCGTCACGGTGGTGTGCGCCGACCGTCCCGGCCTGTTCAGCCGGGTGGCCGGCACGCTCGCACTCGGCGGGCTCGACGTCACCGACGCGGTCGTCACCACTGTCCGGGGGCTGGCCGTGGAGGAGCTGCGGGTGTCGTCACGGCTCGGGATCGCCATCGACGGGGCCCGCGTCGAGCGGGACCTCCGCGCCGCGCTCGCCGGTCGCCTCGCCATCTCGGTGCGCCTCGCCGAACGTGCCCGCGCCTACCCGGCGGCGCCGCGGGCCCCGAAGGCCTTCGGTCTCGACGTGCGAGTGCTGTCCGACGAGAGCGCCGACGCGACGGTGATCGAGGTCGTCGGCCCCGACAGCGTGGGCCTGCTGTACCGGCTCACCCAGTCCCTGGCCGAGCTCGACCTCGACATCACCCGAGCCCGCGTCGCGACCCTGGGCGGTGACGTGGTGGACACCTTCTACGTCCGGGGAGCGGACGGGTCGAAGGTCGCCGACCCGGCCCTCGTCACCGAGATCCGCACGGCATTGCTCTTCGCGCTCGGGGCCTGATCCGCGCCGGTAACGTCAGGACGTGGCGGATACTTCCGAGCCCGCACCGCCGGCGAAGCCGGCCCTCACCGAATCCGACCTCCTGCGCTGGAGCGAGTCGCTCGCCGGCATCGCCCGCACAGGCCTCGGGTTCACCGCCAGCGGGTTCGAGCGCGAGCGCTACGAGGAGGTCCTCCACATCGCTGCCGACATCGCGGCGGCCGCGGGGCGGGCACACGATCCCGACGTCGTCGTCCAGGAGTGGTTGGCCCAGGTCGGCGAGGGCGTGGCCGGCTACGTGACCCCGAAGATCGCGATCGGTGCGGTCGTGGGCAACGACGACGGACAGATCCTGTTGATCCAGCGGGCCGACTCGGGGATCTGGTTGTATCCCACCGGTTGGGCCGACATTGGGTACTCGGCCTCCGAGGTCGCGATCAAGGAGGTCCGTGAGGAGACCGGCATCGAGGTGGAGGTGCGACGCCTCATCGGGCTCTTCGACGGCCTCCGCCTCGGCTTCACCACCACGCCGCTGTACTCGCTGGTGTTCCACTGCCACGCGATCGGGGGGGAGCTGCGGCCCCATCCCCTCGAGGTGCTCGACGCCCGCTGGTTCGATCCCGACGACCTGCCCGAGCCCCTCGCCCGGGTCCACCACTGGGGTGAGCATGCCCTCGCGGCCATCCGAGGCGACGAGGTGGAGGTGCTCTACGACCACCCGCGCGACTCGGTCTGGGAAGTGGGTGACTGACCCTCCCACTTCGCCTCTCTCGATTCTGGGGTCAAACGATGCGCAGGCGCGCCCACGTTTGACCGCCAGAACCAAGCAGAGACTGAGCTACTGGTCGCGGAGGAAGCGCTCGACCTCGGCCACGAGCTTGCCGGCGTTGTCGACGGCGGATTCGTCGTGATCGTGGGTCTCCTCGAGGTGGCGCACGTAGGCCTCGGTGTCGGGGTCCTCGGCGACCAACTCGGAGATCTGCTGCTCGTAGACCTCGCCGGCGTCGTGGAGGTCCTCGCAGGGCAGCTCGGTACCGAGCAACTCACAGACGCGGCCGACGAGGGCATGTGCCGCCTTGGGCGAGGGCGCAGCGGCGACGTAGCTCGGCACGGCCGCCCACAGCGACGCCGAGTGCAGGCCCCGTCGATGGCACTCGGCGTGCAGCACGCCGACGATGCCGGTCGGGCCCTCGTACTGCGACGGCTCGAGGTGGAGCGCCTCCATCACCGAGTCGTCGTAGGCCGTGCCGAACACCGACGTGGGTCGGCTGTGGGGCACGTCCGCGAGCAAGGCCCCGAGCGTGACCACCAGCCGCGCCTCGAGGGCCTCGGCCACCTCGAGGACGAGGCCGCAGAAGGTGCGCCACCGCAGCTGCGGCTCGATCCCCGACAGCAGCACCACGTCAGGGGAAGCCTCGGGTCGAGCGAGCGCGAAGCGGTTCTCGGGCCAGTCGACCTGTCGGAGGTCGCCGTCGTCGATGCGAACCTGGGGGCGCGTCACGGTGAAGTCGTAGAACTCTTCGGGGTCGACGGTGGCGAACGTCGTCGCGTCCCATGCCCGGTTGAGGTATGCCACCGCGTGCGAGGCGGCCTCCCCGGCGTCGTTCCAGCCCTCGAAGGCTGCGACCAGCACCGGTTGGTGGACGGTGGGTCGGCTTGACCAGAGGAGCTCGGCCACCGCTCCACGCTACCGGGACCGGCGGCTGATCCGTTTACGCTCGCCCCCATGTCCGCTGCGAACGTCGTCGTCTCCGAGCTCACCGAGGTCGAGCCCGACACCGTCACCGCCCTGGCCCGTCTGATCCCTCAGCTGTCGACCTCGGCGCCCCCGCTCACCGCCGAGGCAGTCGACGAGATGGTCCGGTCCGACGCCTCCCGTGTCCTGGTGGCCAGGGGCGACGGCGGCGAGATCCTCGGCTCGCTGACGCTGGTGATCTTCCGCATCCCGACCGGGGTGCGCGCGTGGATCGAGGACGTGGTGGTCGACGAGGCGGCCCGCGGGCTCGGCGTCGGCGAGGCGCTGAACCGCCACGCCCTCGAGCTCGCGCACGCGGCCGGAGCGCGCTCGGTCGACCT
>DATEEV010000193.1:0-13007 GCA_035281005.1 Microthrixaceae bacterium
GACGTGCACCTGGCGTCGATCTCCGGGGGGACGGACCTGTGCGGGTGCTTCGTCGGCGGCGATCCCACGTTGCCGGTGTGGTCGGGTGAGATCCAGGGCCCGGCACTGGGCATGGCCGTCGAGGTGTGGAACGACGAAGGAAAGCCACTCGGCGCGGACGAGCGCGGGGAGCTCGTGTGCACCCGGCCGTTCCCGTCGATGCCGCTCGGGTTCTGGGGCGACGACGACGGTGCCCGTTACCGAGCGGCGTACTACGAGCGGTTCCCGGGCGTGTGGACGCACGGCGACTTCGCGATGTGGACCGAGCACGGCGGCATGGTGATCGGCGGACGCAGTGACACCACGCTGAACCCCGGCGGCGTGCGGATCGGGACCGCCGAGATCTACCGCCGGGTCGAGCAGATCCCCGACATTGTCGAGTCCCTCGCCTTCGGCCAGGACTGGGAGGGCGACACCCGCATCGTGTTGCTCGTGCGACTCGCGGACGGGTGCACGCTTGACGACGAGCTCCGCGCCCGGATCCGCACTGACATCCGTGCCGGGCTCACTCCGCGCCACGTTCCCGCGGTGATCGCCCAGGTCGACGACCTGCCGCGCACGCGGTCGAACAAGCTCGCCGAGATCGCGGTGGCGGACGCCGTCAACGGACGTCCCGTCCGCAACACGTCCGCGCTGGCCAACCCCGAGACGCTCGACGCGATCCGGGCGCTGGCCGAGCTGCACTGAGCCTCACGACGTCGTCGCGACTGTTCTGCAGATCTCGCGCTTCAGCGCGAGATCTGCAGAACAAATGCAGGGGTCACTCGCGCACGAACGTCACGTCGTCGACGGTGACGTCGGGGAGCTCGTCGATGATCCCCACCAGGCGTTCCTCCCACAGGTCGCGGAGACGGCCGAGCAGCGGTGAGCTCTCCTCCACCCGGAACTCGAGCAACTCGAGCGAACCGTTGCGGTAGATCGCACCGTCGTAGGGCGGGCCGACCGACAGGTTCGCCCGGGCCGTGCTCATCATCGAGCCCAGCGCGATCTTGGACGCGGTGGCCAGGTCGACGTGCGCCCGCACGGCGAGGTCGAGCATGAACTTGCCGTACTTCGTCTCGCCGATCTGCAGGAAGGGTCGTTCGTCGGAGGCGCGGATGTAGTTGCCCTCGGGGTACACGAGGACGATGTCCGCACGTTCGCCCCGGATCTGACCGCCGAGGATGAACGTCGCCGTGCCATCGGCTCCGACGTTGGCGAGTGGCACCTGGTGCGAGGCGGCCACCTCCTGGCTCACCCGACCGAGGTAGAGCGCGGCCTCGAACATCCGGCTGACCGTGGCGAGGCTCACGGCGCCCGGGTCGGCCAGATCACGGTCGATCCGGTCGAGCACCTCCTGGGTGGTCGCCAGGTTCCCGGCCGATTCGATCACGAAGATCCGGTCGTCGGCGGGACGCAGCGTGTGCAGCTTGCGGAAGGTGCTGATGTTGTCGACCCCCGCATTGGTGCGGGTGTCGGCGAGGAACACAAGACCCTCGTCGAGTCGGAGAGCGAGGCAGTAGGTCACCGCAGCACCCTATGGCGGCCCCAGGAGAGCCAGGATCGCCAGAGCTCAGATCGCCCGGTCGCGACCCTCCCAGTAGGGATCGCGCAGCTTGCGCTTGAAGAGCTTGCCCGAAGGGTCACGTGGCAGCTGGTCCACGAAGTCGATCGACTTCGGGTGCTTGAACTTGCCGAGGTTGTCCTCGAGGTAGGCGAAGATCGCGTCGCGGGCGGCGTCGTCCTGGGCGATGCCCTCCTCGAGCTGCACGACGGCCTTGATCTCCTCACCCCAATCCGCATGGGGGATCCCGAAGACGGCCACGTCATCGACACCGGGCGCGCTGAGCATCGTGCCCTCGATCTCGGCGGGGTAGATGTTCACGCCGCCCGAGATGATCATGTCGGACTTGCGGTCCTTCAGGAACAGGTAGCCGTCCTCGTCGAGGTAGCCGTAGTCGCCGACGGTGAAGAAGCCGTTCCACCGGTTCTCGTTCGTCTTCTTCTCGTCGCCCTTGTACTCGAAGTTCGCGAGCGCCAGCGACATGTAGACCGTGCCGCCCTCGCCGGCCGGCAGCTCGTTGTGGTCGTCGTCGAGGATCTTCACGTCGCCCCCGGCCCACGCGGTGCCGACCGAGCCCGGCTTCTTCAGCCACTCCGCCGCGGAGATCGTGGTGCCACCGCCCTCGGTCGCCGCGTAGTACTCCCAGATCGCGTCGCCCCACCACTCGATCATCGCCCGTTTGATGTCGGGCGGGCAGGGTGCGGCGGCGTGCACCATCGCCCGCAGCGACGACACGTCGTAGTCGCCGCGCCGCTCGGGCGGCACGGCCTGCAGGAGCCGGTGGAACTGGGTGGGGACCATGTGCGACCAGGTCACCCGGTGCTCGTCGATGAGCTCCATCATCCGGACCGGCTCCCACTTGTCCATGAGCACGGCCTTGTGGCCGAGGTGGAACGCGGAGCCGAACCACATCAGCGGGGCCGTGTGGTACATCGGCGAGCCGCAGATGTGGACGTTGCCCTCTCCGGGGTTGATGCCGAACATGCCCTGCAGGCCCGACATCAGCTCACCCAGCACCGACGGGTCGATGTCGACCAGCGCCCGCTGCACACCCTTCGGGCGCCCGGTCGTGCCCGACGTGTAGTGCATCGCCATGCCGGCGATGCGACCCTCCGGCGTGGTCGTCGGCTGGTCGGCGGCGATCTCGGCGTAGGGACGGAAGCCCGGGACGTCGCCCACCGCGAAGCAGTGGTCCGCGTCGATCACGAACTCCTTCTGCGCGGCCTGGATGATGTCGGCGAAGCGCTCGTCGCCGATGAACACCTTCGACTCGGAGTCGTTGACGATGTAGGCGATCTCAGGCCCGGCCAGGTGGTGGTTGATCGGTGTGATGCGCATGCCCGCCTGCAGCGCGGCGAAGTACAGCTCGACCATCTCGACCTGGTTGGGCAGCACGACGGCCAGCTGGTCGCCGGCCTCGAGGCCGAGTTCACGCAAGCCGTGGACGAGTGCGTTCGACCGGGCCAGCAGTTCACCCGCGGTCCACTGACCGCCGTCCGCGTGCACGAGCGCGATGCGGTCGGGATCCGCCTCCGCGTTCTTCCAGAACCCCAACTCGGTCATCATGCCCCCTGCGTGCGGTGATCGTGATCTGACGGGCCGTCAGGTTAGGGCCGCGACGTCGCCGGAGGCACACCCGCCCCTGGGCGATGATGGGGTGGTGCAGGTGTCGGCGAAGATCGACTGTGTGGTGCGGGCGCTCTTCGAACTGGCCGCGATCGAGCCCGACGAGGTGCTCAGCCGCCAGGATCTGGCCACCGCGCAGGCGATCCCGTCCCGGTACCTCGAGGCCATCCTGGGCCAATTGTGTCAAGCGGGGCTGGTCGTCGCCACCGGGGGTGCCGCCGGTGGATACCGCCTGACGCGCCCTTCGCCGGAGATCACGGTTGCCGAGGTGTCGCGAGCCGTCGATGGACCGCTGACGCTGGTGCAGGGTCGCCGGCGGGGCGAGATCGACTACGTGGGCAACGCCCGCCACCTCGGCGATCTCTGGGTCGGGATGCGGGCGGCGGTCCGCTCGGTGATGGAGTCGGTCTCGATCGCCCGGTGATCACAGACCGGTCCCGCCCGGAGCGCCCATGACGGCGGCCCGACCACGTTCAGGGGTGAGCCGTGAACCACGCGTCGAGCTCAGCCGTGGGGAGCTGCTGCTGGACGCCGTCGTGGTCCGTGGTTCTGGTACTGAGGGTCGCCTCGACCCCCGCAGCGTCAAGATCGTCTTCCAAGGTCGCCCCCTGGCTGAGCGGCACCAGCTCGTCGCCCGAGCTGTAGATCAGGAGCGCTGGTGGGTCATCGGCGCTGACGTGGCCCCTCGGGGACATCGTCGCGTCCACCCCGCACGGCCCGCCGCCGCACACGTATTCCTTGAGGGTCGTCTGGCGAATGAAGGTCGAGCCGTCGTTGATAGCCCACAGCGCGGGCAAGTCGGTCGGCCCTGCCGCGGACACCAGCGACTCGACTCGTGACTCGGTGATGCCGGCGGGGGTCATCGCGGTGTTGCCGAACGTCATGGCGGCCATCGCGGCGAGATGGCCCCCGGCGCTGAATCCCATCAGGTGGACGTCGAGGCCGAGCCCGTGCAGGTAGGCGACGGCACGCTTCACGTCATGGATCGACGCGGGGTGCACCACGTTGCCCGCGCCGTCGTTCACACCGCGGTAGCTCATCGTCGCCACCGAGAAGCCGTGGAGCAACAGGTCCTTCACGGACTTGGGGATCGGGCGCGCACCGCTGAGGTCCTGCGCCCAGAACCCGCCGTGCACGAAGAGCACGACGGGCGCCATCGGGGCATCGGCGGGACGCCAGAGGTCGAGCAGGTTGAACACGGTGGGCGCCGGCCCGTACTTGACGTTGAGCCGTTCGATGACCTCGATCCCCCCATACGGGACGACCCGGTCGACCTCGGTCGGCGCTCCGGGCGCACACGCCCCGACGATGAACACCACGATCGACAGCGCCACCACGTTTCGTACTCGTCCCACCGTGCTCCTCCTGTTGGTTCCCGATCGAGCAGAAGTTGCCGAAGTGGCCTGAGCCCAGCTCAGTCCGAGGGTGTTGCCATCCAGGCGGCCAGCTGGGTGGTGTTGAGCTGATGCTGGATACCCGGGTGGTCGAAGGGAAGGGTCCCGAACGCCGCGGTCACCCCGACCCCGTGCAGGGCCTCCTCCAATTCCTCACCCTGGGAGGGCGGGACCAGGGTGTCCGCGCTGCCGTAGATCAGCAGGGCGGGAGGATCGTCCGCGCTGACGTGACCCATCGGCGAGAGCCCGGGGTTGACATAGCACGGGGCGGCGGGCGACCCGCAGACGTAGTCGTTGAGGGCGCCGATGCGAGTCAACGTGAGGTCGTCGACGATGGCGGCAAGCGCCGGGATGTCGGTCGGCCCGGCGACCGAGACCACCGACTCGACGCGAACCTCGCCGACCGCCGGCGTCATCGTCGCGTCGCCGTAGGTCATCGCTGCCATCAGGGCCAGGTGCCCTCCAGCGCTGTAGCCGATGAGGTGGACCTCCGAGCCGATGTGGAACAGGAACCGATTTCCGTGGAGGTAGGCGACGGCCCGCTTCACGTCCTGGATGGCGTCCGGGTGTACCGCGTCGACCGGGAAGTCGACGCCGCGGTAGCTGATCGACGCGACCGCGTAGCCGTGGTGCAACAGGTCCTTGACCGCCTCGGGGATCGCTCCACGGTTGTGGGTCGCCGGCTCGTCCTTCCAGAACCCGCCGTGCACGAACACGACCACCGGCGCGTCGTTGGAATCAGCCGGACGCCACAAGTCGAAGCGGTGTTGTGCGTGAGGCCCGTACTGGTGATTGAGGCGCTGGCCCACCTGCAGCACCTGTTCGTACTCGACGAACTGCTCTGCGTTGTTCGGAGGTGTCGAGGGCGTCGTCGCGCACGCCCCGAGCACCAGCACCACGATCGACAGCGCCGCCACGCTTCGTGCTCGTCCCACCGTTGTTCTCCCCTTGTTGGCCCCAGGTTCAATAAACCCTAGCGCAAGGGCCTCACCCCAGGAGCACCTCCGCCAGCGCATCGGGCACATGAGCCGGCCCTGCGAGCGACACGCATCGACCGCCGATCGCGTCGGCGAGCGCTTGCGCGTCGGCCAGGTCGCCGTCGGGGGCGAGGATCGCGAGCTCGTCGAGCTTGGCGGCATCGGCGGTGGGGTCGCCGCCGGTCGTCGGTCGGCAGTCCGACAACAACACCGCCACGCGGCGCCCTGCCGTCGACCGCGCGAGCTGGGCCCGAGCAGTTCGCACCGCCAGGCCGACGTCGGTCGTCCCGTGGCCGCGCAGGCGCAGCAGGTCCCCGACCAGCTCGTCGGCCGACCTCGGCGCGTCCTGGGACTTCAACACGATCGCCTCGTCACTGAATGCGACGACGGAGCAGTCGTGTCCGTGGCGGTACACCACCGCGGCCGCCGCCACCGCGGCGGCCGCGAGTCGAGCGCCGAGCATCGAACCGGACCGGTCCACCAGCAGGCAGAGCGCGGTGTCGGGTCGTCGCCAGGTCTGCACCGTCAGGTCATCGAGGTTCGGCGCCCGGCGCGCCGCGCGGGCATCGACGATGGCGTCGACACTCGCGTCGAGGTCGACGTCGCCGACAGCGGATCGCGCGCGGTCGCGGTCGATTCGCCCGACACCCCTTCGGCGCGCCACACCGACGCGCGCCAGGTCGACGATGACCCGACCCGCGAGACGGCGAGCGAGCAGTCGCAAGCGCTCATCGGTGGCGCCGGTCAGTTCGGCGAGCAGGGTGAGCGCGGCGTCGGGATCGTCGTCCATCGCCGTCTCGAAGGCGTCCTCGTCGAGCTCGCCGATCTCCGGTGACACCTCGTCGAAGCGGCGCTGGCGCGACAGATCACGCCGCGAGGTCGTGCGCCGGCTCGCTTCGGCCACCGCACGGCGGGCCTCCTCGCCCTCCTTGACCACATCGGGCGCGCCCCCGTCCCCGCCCGGGGGTCGGCTCAGGCTTTTGGGTCGCGATCACCCTCCGCTGCCGGGTCCGCCTCGATGTCCGGCGCGAAGAAGCGACGCCACAACTCCTCGACCACGTCCTCGCCGGAGCGACCCGATCCCTCTCGCACGCGCACACGTCCCGAGAGCGCGAGCATCGCCGCGTCGAAGGTGACGCCCGGGTCGGTCGTCCCGACCGCGCGCAGGTCGGCGAGGCGGTGGGCGACCATCACGAAGTCGATGGCGCCGCGCACCGACGAACCACCGCGAAGGTCGGGATGGTCGCGGGTGGCTCGCACCATGTCGACGGCCTGCGCGACGAAGCCGGGCCCGACCGTCGCGGTCGCATCCGGAGCCTCGGCCCCCACGATGAGCATCTCCTCGCCCGCGTCCTGGTAGCCCATGGCCAGCCGACAGCAACGGTCGTACACGGCCGCGGCGATCCGGGCGGTGCCGACCGCGTCGAACGGGTTCATCGCCGCGACGAGGCGGAACCCGTCGGCCGCGGCCACATGGCCCAACCGGGGCACGTGGAGCTCGCCCTCGCTCATCACCGAGATCAACACGTTCAGCGTCTCCTCCGGCACCCGGTTGATCTCCTCGACGTAGAGCATCGAGCCGTCGCGCAGGGCGGTGACCAGCGGGCCGTCGATGAAGACGTCGGGTGAGTAGCCCGCCTCGAGCACCGCGGCGGGGTCGAACGTGCCGACGAGGCGCGACGGGGTGAGCTCGGCGTTGCCCTCCACGAACTCGAACCCCGCGCCCGTGCGCTCGGCGATGGCGTGGAGCAGTGTGGACTTGCCCGTTCCCGGGGGGCCCTCCAGCAGCAGGTGGCGTCCGGCCGCCAGCGCGGCCACGACCGCCTCGAGCTCGCGCCGCCGTCCGACGACGGACTTCGCGACGTCGGAGATGAGGCTGCGATCGAACACGACGATCACGGTACCGAGCGGCGCGGCCCGACGAGCAATGCCTCGACAGTTGGAGAGCGAGAGGTCAGGTGAAGTCGATCACGCCACGGATGTTCTTGCCGTCGCGCATGTCCTGGTAGCCCTGGTTGATCTCGTCGAGGCTGTACCGGCGGGTGACCAGCTCGTCGAGCTTGAGCTTGCCCTCGCGGTACATCATCAACAGGTTGGGGATGTCGAAGCGAGGGTTGCCCGACCCGAACAGGCAGCCCTTCACCTCCTTCTCCATCATCGAGAGCAGGAACATGTTCATGCTCACCTGCGAGTCGAGCATGTTGGCCACGGCGGTCACCACGACGGTCCCGCCCTTGGCGGTGATTGCGAGCGCGGGGTCGATCAGGTCGCCCTTCATCAGGCCGGGCGTGAGGATGACCTTGTTGCAGCCCTCTCCCCAGGTGATCTCGTTGATCGGGGCCATCGCCTCGTCGATCGACGCGTACGCGTGCGTCGCCCCGAACTCCATCGCCTTCTCGCGCTTGAATTCGACCGGGTCGATGGCGATGACGCGGGTGGCGCCGGCGGCCACGGCACCCTGTACCGCGTTGATGCCGACACCACCGATCCCGATCACCGCGACCGAGTCCCCGGGCCTGACGTCGGCCCGGTGCATCGCGGAGCCGAAGCCGGTGGCGACGCCGCACGACACGAGCGCCACCGCGTGCCACGGGATGTCGGGCTCGACCTTGATGACCGAGGACTCGTCCACGAGCATGTGCTCGGCGAACGTGCCGAGCTGCGAGAAGCGGGCGAGGTCCTGGTCGCCGCAGTGGTGGGCCATGCGCCCGTCGCGCAGCATCCCCACGTCGAACAGCTTCGCCCCGAGGTCGCAGAGGTTCGACCGGCCGCTCATGCACCACTTGCACCGTCCGCACGACGGGATGAACGACATCGACACGTGATCGCCCGGAGCGACGGTGGTGACGCCGTCTCCGACCGCGACGACCTCGCCCGCACCTTCGTGGCCGCCCACGAACGGGTAGTGCGGCATCATCATGTCGCCGGTGACGACGTGCTCGTCGGAGTGGCACATCCCCGAGACCTTGGTCTCCACGAGGACCTCCCCCGGACCCGGGGCGTCGAGCTCGACCTCCTCGACCTTCCAGTCCTGCCCAGGGCCCCACAGCACCGCGGCACGAGTCTTCATCCTGCATTCCCCCTTCGCCCGGTTCGGGCCCTTCTCGTCGACCTCGCCCCGTTTCTACACCCGACGGGTTATCGTCGCGCCAACGACGGGGCCCGGAACTGGTGCGGCGGATCCGCCCAATTCGCGAAAGGCATCCGAGGCGTTGGCCGCACCAGGGGAATCGCAGGCGTCGCGACGGGGGTCGGCCCGGGGCCGCGCCACCCGTGACGATCTCGTGCGAGCGGGCTGGGAGCTCGTCGACGAGCTGACCCTGACCGAGCTGCTCGCCGGTGCCGGTGCGGCGGCGATCTCGGCCGAAGCCGGAGTGACCACGGGTGCCTACTACCACCACTTCCCGCGGCCCGAGGACTTCGCGGCGGCGATGGTCGACCACCAGCTCGATCGTGACCCGGGCACACCACTCGCCCGCGAGCGAACGCGACTCGAGGAGCTGGGCGACGGCCCATTCCGAGCGGCCGAGGTGCCCGCCGAAGCCACGATGTTCCTCGCCGCAGTCGACCACGAGGGAGCGCGTCGGACCACGGCCCGACTGATGGTGCTGCAGTCGCGTGACGTCGACGAGGCGATCGGCGACAGCACCATCGGCGATGAGCTCCGCACCCGCTACTGGGAGCCGGCCGAACGGGAGCAGGAGCAGATGTGGGAGGTGGCCTTGGAGCTGTGCGAGCGCCTGACCCGTCAGCCCTACGACCTCGCATCGTTGTCCACCGTGGTGCACGCCCTCGGGACGGGGATCCTGCAGCGACGGCTGTTCGCTCCCGATCGGCTGACCCCGGAGCTCTTCGCGTCCGCCCTCCTGCTCCTGATGGAGGCGACCACCAACGACGCGGCGAGCCCGGTGAGCCTCGCCGAGCTCGAGGCCGGCATGTCGACCGTGATGCGCGGGACCTCGACCACGGTCGGTCGTCGGCGGCGTGAGATCTCCTGGGCCGCGGCCGCGCTGCTCGACAAGGGCTGGCAGACCCTGACCCTCAACGACGTCGCGATCGTGGTTCGCGCCCCGGAGCACGAAGTGGCGCGGCTCTTCGGGACGGTCCGCCGGGTCGCGGCGCACGCGTTCGGCGCAGTGCTGCGGCCCCGGGAGTGGTTCGACGAGCGCCAGGTGGAGGGCGATCCCCCGGAGGTGCTCGCGGTGGTCGAGGCGATCGTGAGCGCGAGCCGGGCACACCCCGAGCTGGCGCGTGCGCTGGTGGCGGAGCGCAACCGCGACATCCGCGAGTACGGCATCACCACCGGCGAGGACGACGTCCGCGAGGCGGTCCCACTCGGGGGTGAGGTCATCCGATCGTTCGTGGACTCACAACGCGATTCACCGGTCACGCTGCGACAGCTCGTCGAGCAGGTGGTGACCGTCGTCGACGCGGCGCTCATGCTCGGGCTGCGTGAGTCGATCCCCATCGCGGATGCGGCGCGCTGTGCCGCCGACCTCATGGTGATCCGGTGAGTGCCCCCGTGGAGTCACCGGAGAGCGAAGCAGCCAATGGCTCGCGTCGCGGCGACGAGACCCGTGTCGCGCTGGTCGCGGCGGGGTGGCGCGTGCTGGACCGGATGACGTTCGCGGAGATGTTGAGCGGGATCAGCGCGCGGCGGGTGGCTGCGAAGGCCGGGCGGACCCCAGGCGCCTTCCACCACCACTTCGAGAGCCACGAGGCCTTCGTGGACGCGATGCTCGACGAGCTCGCGGCGACGCCGCCCGACCCTGGTCCCTCGTTGATGCCCCCGCATCGATCCGGTGTCGACGATGCGGACGTGCTGGCCGCGGTGCGAGCCGGTTCGCTCTCGGTGATCGAGGACTGGGAGCGGCAGTTCGGCCGGCACCACCGCCGCCTGCTGCTCGTGAACTCGCGTGCCGGGGTCGACCCCAGCGCGGCCGAGGCGCTGTGTGCGGAGCTCGATCGCAGCGTGGCCGCGATCCGTGGCGGGTCGGAGTGGGTGCAGGCTGCACTCGGTCGCGAACCGGTCGCGCCGCTCGACTCCACGGACATCGTGCACCTGGCGAGTGCGGGGAATTCCGTCCTCATGCTCCGGCGGGCGGTCGACCCCGACCGGGTCGACGCGGAGCTGATGGCGACCGTCTGGACGACCCAGATCGTGGCGTTCACCCGTCCCCGCGGCTCTGCGACCTCGGTCGCCGAAGTCGCGACGCGGGTGAGGCCCAAGCGTCGGTCCGCGGGACGCCGGCGCGAGCCGAAGGTCGCCGATCCCACGGCTCGCCTCGACGGGGTCGGTGCGACCATCGAGCTCTTCCGCCAGGGCTGGGACCACCGCAGCTTCGTCGACGTGTCGAACGCCACGGGGCTCGACCCCGATGAGCTCTCCGAGCGGTACGGGTCGATGCGCCAGCTCGTCGCCGCGAGCTTCGTGGCGGGCGAGGACGACTTCCACGCGGCCGCGCGACGTCACCGCGACCGGGACCCCCATCGGGCCCTCGCCGACGTGCTGTGCGAGATCGCGAGATGGGCATCCACGTATCCCCACGTGGCGCTGGCGCTGCTCGACGAGCGTCTCGACCGATGCGCCCGGGCCTCACGACTCGACATCCACGCCGCGGTGCCCCTCGACGCCATCGTGCTCGAGGCCCTCGAAGCCGTCGAGTCGGCAGCGCCCATCGAGTCAGCCGAAGCGCCCATCGAGTCAGCCGAGGCGCCCACCGAGACAGTCGGGGGCGTCGCCCCGTCGGTGGCCACCTCGTCGGTCGCCTCCACGGAGACCCGACGCCGCGACCTCGTGGGGGCCGCGTGCGACCTGACGCTCGGCGTGGCCGCGACCCGGTCCCAGATGTCGCCCGCCGCCGTCGCAAGTCGGGCGGTGGGAGTTCTGCTCGGTTTCGGCGGTGTTCCGTAGGCAGTGTGCTGAAACTGCAGGCTGCCTGGGATGGAACGCCCCGAAAGGGCAGGGCTGCCCTTGAGGCGGGCTGAGCAGTCGTACAAAGGTCAACCGGTTGGCGCTCGGACCTCTCGGCTCGCCATCGAATCAGCCCCCGGCGGCTCGTCGAAATGTCCGAGTGCCGACCTCATCGTGGGGAGCCAGGTGCCACGAGCGGCCAGGGTCGCTCTCGCTCCGCCACCGTTGCGATGTCCAACAAGAGGACATCGCAGTGGTGGCGGGCGAGCACCTGCATGCCGACGGGAAGCCCGTCGAGCTCGCCGACCGGGATCGAGATCGCCGGGTTGCCGTACAGGTTGGACGGGATCGTGAGCTTGCCGTTGTTGCCAGGAGTGTCCGCGATCCCACCGAACGTCGACGGCAGCGGCCCCTCGGCATCGAAGGCGACGTCAGGATTCGACGACGTGAGGACCAGATCGACCTGTTCGAACATCGTCGCCATGGCCTCGAACAGGGCCGTGCGCCGTTGCTCGAGCTTGATGCGCGCGGCCATGTCGTAGCCCTTGCCCTCGGCCCAGGTGCAGGCGAAGCGCATCTCGGGCGTCAGGTCGTCGGCACAGTCCGGCCAGGCGTCGCCGAGCTCGGCGAACATGCCGGCCATGTTCGCGAGCGACCATGCGGTGCCGACCGACGGGATCGCAACGTCCACGTCCACCCGCCGCATGCCGAGGTCGGCGATCAGCGCCTCGGCGGCCTCGCGCACGACCGCCGCGGTCGCGGGGCTGACGACCGCTCCGCCGAAGTCGTCGATGACGGCCACCCGCAAGCCGCGGAGCGCCTCGAGATGACCGCCCAGACCACGCTCCCAGCCGTCGACGCGAGGCAGGGAGTGGGGGTCGTGGGGATCGGCACCATTGGCGACATCGAGCCAGCGGGCGGTGTCGCGCACCGACCTGGTCAGCCCTCCGATCGTGACGGTGAGCGCACCCACCTCGAACTGGGGGCCTCGCGGGATGCGGCCGTAGGTGGTCTTCAGGCCGACCAGCCCGCAGAACCCCGCCGGGATCCGGATCGATCCTCCGCCGTCGCCGCCGGTCGCCAACGTGACGATCCCACCCGCGACCGACGCCGCAGAGCCACCGGAGGACCCACCGGGGGTGCGACCCTGCTGCCACGGGTTGTGCGTCGCGCCATGGAGGACGGTGCGGGTGAGGTTGACCCCGCCGAACTCGGAGGCCGTCGTCATCCCGACCGGCACCGCGCCGGCGCCCCGGAGTCGGTCGATGTGGGTGAGGGTGTAGGCGGACACGCGGTGGGCCAGAGGGATCGACGCCTCGGTGTCGGGCCAACCGGTGACCTTGTCCAGCTCCTTGATGCCGAGTGGGACGCCCGCGAACGGCGCGTCGAGGTCGACGGTCGCAGCGACCGCCCGAGCACCGTCGGCGTCGAGGTGGGCCCAGGCGTTGAGATCCGACGACTCGATCGCCGACAACGTGGCCTCGAGCTCGTCGATCGGGGATCGTTCACCCGAC
>DATEEV010000194.1:0-6190 GCA_035281005.1 Microthrixaceae bacterium
TTCTTCGAGAAGTACATCAACTGGCGCCGGGACAACCCCTCCGACGACCTCATGACCCAGCTCATCCAGGCCGAGTTCGAGGACGAGACCGGCACGGTTCGATGCCTGACCCACGACGAGCTCCTCATCTTCGTCAACATCCTCGCCACCGCCGGGAACGAGACCACGAACCGAGTGATCGGCCACATGGGCAAGATCCTCGCTGAGCACCCCGACCAGCGACGAGAGCTGATCGAGGACCGGACACTCATCCCCAACGCCGTGGAGGAGATCCTCCGGTTCGAGCCCCCCGCGTTGCAGGCGTGCCGCTACGTGACGCGCGACGTCGAGCTCCACGGTGAGAAGGTTCCCGAAGGCGCCACCATGATGGCGCTGATGGCCTCGGGGAACCACGACCATCGCGCGTTCCCTCCCGACGGCGACGTCTTCGACATCCACCGCAAGATCGACCACCACCTGACCTTCGGTTACGGGATCCACTTCTGCCTCGGCGCCGCCCTCGCACGACTCGAGGCGCGCGTCGCGGTGGACGAGATCCTCACCCGATTCCCCGAGTGGGAGGTCGACTACGACAACGCCAAGCTCGACAGCTCCCAGGTCCGCGGCTGGTCAACCCTGCCCGTGCACCTGCCCACCGCTTGATCGAAAGGTAGGAAATGCCTCCGTACATGATCCTCGACACCCAGGACCCCGCTCCTCTCGTCGACTTCTACTGCAAGCTGCAGGGCATCGAGGTGCTCCTCAGCCATGACGACGGCCGATACACCGTGCTGACTCCGAACCGCGAAGGACTCATGCTCGTGCTGCAGCGCGTGCCCGAGGCCAAGGAGGGCAAGAACCGCGCCCACTTCGACGTGGTCGTCGATGATCTCGACGCGTCCACCGCCGAGGTCGTCGCGCTGGGAGGGACTTGGATCGAGACCGGCAGGACGCATCAGCTCGAGGGCTTCTCGTGGCGTTGCATGAGGGACCCGGAGGGCAACGAGTTCTGCCTCTACCTGATGGCTGCGGGCATGAACAACGACGCGCCCCTCCCCCACTGAGGAACTACCTGTCGGCCTCACCGTCGAGGTCGGGCAACGAGAGCACCATCTCGAAGGCTCGGTGGATCACCTCGTCGAGGTCGCTCGACTCGTCGCGCAGCCACTCCTCGTACGCGGCGTTGGCCGCGCCGAGCGCGATCTGGCCGACGAGCTGCGGTCCGAGCTCCTCGGGCGAGGCGTCGAGCCGCCGCGCCGCGTAGCGCGACACGACTCCGGCCCACTTGGCGTTCTGCAGGGAGGCGTTCGCTCGCAACGCGGGCGTGTGGAGGATCAGCTTCATCCGCTCGCGGTGTGCAGCCACACCGTCGCTGTGAATCCGGTTGAAGCGCATCGTGCCGTCGGCGACGACCTCGAGCATCGGCCGGTCGTCGGGCAGGGCCAGCAACCATTCCTCGAACTCCTGGAGCATGTCGTCGAAGTCCGGGAAGAGGATGTCGTTCTTGGAGGCGAAGTACCGGAAGAAGGTCCGGCGCGAGATCCCGGCGGCGGCGGCGATGTCCTCGACCCGCGTCTCCTCGAACCCGCGGGCCTGGAACACCTCGAGGGCGGCCTGCTCGATGGCGACGGTCGAGGTCACCATCTGGGCGTTGACCGTCGCGCTGCTGCGTCGCGTCACGTCACTCTTCTACCAGCCCGAGGATGCGGGCCGGTGTGAGCGGCAGCCGGGTGAGCGCGACGCCGAGTGGCGAGAGGGCGTCGTTCACCGCGTTCACGACGGCGGGCGGCGCACCGATCGCGCCGCCCTCGCCGACGCCCTTGTAGCCGCCAGGCATCGGGCCGGGGTTCTCGAGGTGGCCGTACTCGATGTCGGGCACCTCGGTGGCGGTCGGAAGGAGGTAGTCGACGAACGTCGTGGACAGCGGGTTGCCGTCGTCGTCGTACGCCATGTGCTCGAGGAGCGCGCCGCCGATCCCCTGGACCGTGCCCCCGGCGATCTGGCCCTCGACGATGTTCGGGTTGATCATCGCCCCGCAGTCCTCGCTCACGATGTAGCGGAGCAGCCGAACCTGACCGGTCGCCGGGTCGACCTCGCACGTGCAGACGTGGGTGGCGTTCGCCCAGTTCGACCGGGCCTTCGGAGCGAAGCGACTGCTCGCCTCCAGCCCGGGCGGGATGTCGGGCGGGAGAGCGGCCGGTGAGAAGTACGCGAGATCGGCGATCTCGGCAACGGAGATCCTCGCCTGTGGGGTGCCCCGCACCTGTGCCCACCCGTGTGCCACCTCGATGTCGGCCTCGGCGGCCTCCAGCCGGTGTGCAGCGATCGCGACGATCCGTTCTCGCAGCCCGCCGGCGGTCTCCCCGATCGCTCCGGCGAGCATCGCCCCGCTGCGGCTTCCACCCGTTCCGCCACCGAAGCCGGTGAGGGCGGTGTCGCCTTGGATCGTGTTCACGTCCTCGATGTCGACGCCCAACGCGTCGGCGGTGAGCTGGACCACGGCCGTCTCGAGGCTGTTGCCCGAGGAGCCACCGGCCACGTACACGTTCACCTTGCCGGTGGGCTCGATGCGGATCGTCGCGCCCTCCGTCGCGAAGACCCCGAAGACCGGTGTGGTGGGTTCGATGTAGTTCGAGAAGCCCACGCCGAGGTAGCGCCCCTCGGCACGAGCGCGGGTCTGCTCGTCACGGAAGGCGCCGTAGTCGAGCAGGTCGACGGCGAGGTCGAAGGTCTCGAGCGGGCTGGCGTTGTCGTATCGCATCCCGGCGGGGTTCTTGTAGGGCATCTCGTCGAGTCGAAGGAGGTTCGCTCGCCGCAACTCCACGACGTCGATCCCCATCTTTCGCGCGGCTATCTCGAGCACGACCTCCCGAGCGAGCGTCTCGAACTGCCATGGGCCGCGGTAGCCGGCACGGCCCGCGGTGTTCGTGTACACCGAACGCAGCCGGAATCCGGCAGCCGGCACGCGATAGGGCCCGGGGAAGAGGGCACCGACGGACATCGCCGGCATCGCCGGCCAGGGCGTGGGATACGCGCCTGCGTCGGACAGGAAGTCGATGTGCACGCCCTGCAGCAGCCCACCCTCGTCGAAGGCCATCGTGACGTCGGCCGACTCGTGTCGAGACCACCCGGCCGACATGAGGTTCTCGCGCCGGTCCTCGATCCACTTCACCGCTGCCGGCAGTTTCCTGGCGGCGAGCATGATGCACATGTCCTCGCGCTGCACGAAGATCTTCTGGCCGAACCCACCGCCGGTGTCCCGCGCGATGGCCCTGACCCGGTGCTCCGGGATGCCGAGCAGCCGCGCGCAGAAGGCGCGGTGTTCGTGGGGCGCCTGGGTCGCGACCCACATCGTCACCTCGTCGGTGCCGCGCTCGTGCTCGACGACGATGCCGCGGGTCTCGATCGGCACCGCGGCGTACGCCTGCTGGTGGACAGGCACTTCGACGACGTGGGCTGCCGCCCCGAAGACCTCCTCCAGCATCGCCGCAGGACCGCCGTCGTCGTGGATGACGTTGCTCCCGTACGCCTCGTGCACCAAGGCGTCGGCCTCCGCCGCGGCGAGGTAGTCGACGACCGGCGGCAGGGGGTCGATGTCGACGACCACGAGCTCGCACGCGTCCTCGGCGACGTAGCGGTCCTCGGCGACGACGAGCGCGACGGGATCGCCGACGAAGCGAACCTCACCCTCGGCCAGCGGCGGCCGCGGCGTTTCCGGCGACGCCGGGCCGAGCTGGGAGTGCCACTGCTCGTGCACACCTGGGTTGAGGTCCTCGGCCAAGAACACCGCGTGGACACCCGGCAGGTCCAAGGCCTCGGACACGTCGATGGAAGCAATGCGGCCTCTGGCCACGACGCTGCGCACGAAGCAGGCGTGGAGCATGCCGGGGCGTACGACGTCGTCAACGAAGGTGCCGCGCCCGCGCAGGAGGCGTTCGTCCTCCACCCGGTGCACCCGGCTCCCGGTGTAGCGGGTGAAGCCCGACTGCGCGGCGGTCACGGTCTCAGGAGCTCTTCTCTGCGTCCCGCGTCCCTGCTGCGAACGAGTCGAGCCCGGCATCGCGGGCGGACGCCTCGTCGACCACGCGACCCCAGTTGTCGACCAGGTCCTCCGCGGTGGCGGTGCCGGTGCGGCTGGCCCAGCCGCGGTTCAGCGTGACGCCGAACCGGCCGTACCACCCGCCCCACGAGCAGAGGATCTCGCCGGTCACCGGACAGGTGGGATGGGTGAGCACCGTGACCATCGGGCTCACCCGCTCAGGCTTCAGGAACTCCGCGGCCTGTTCGTTCTGCACCAGGCCGGAACTGGCGTCGGCGTGGTAGGTGGCGGCCTCGACCATGGCCAGGTGCATCCGAGTCCCGAGCGCGCCTGGAGCGAGCATGTTGGCCTTGATCCCGTGCGGTGCGCCCTCGAGGGCGATGACTCGGGTGAGGCCGAGCAGCCCCGACTTCGCCGCGGCGTAGTTGGCCTGCGCCTGGGCGCCCATCATCCCCGAGCTGGAGGTCACCGCGACCATCCGGCCGCCGCCCGACGCCTTCATCGCCTTGAACGCCGGGTGGAACACCCTCATGACACCGCGGAGGTTCACGTCGATGACGTCGTCGAAATCATCGATCGTCATCTCGTCGAAGGGTCGGTCGCGGAGGATGGCGGCGTTGGCGACCACTGCGTCGAGGCGCCCCCATTCGTCCATCGCCTGCTCGGTGAGGCTGGCGGCTCCTTCGGTGCTCGACACGGACGCGGTGTTGGCCACCGCCTCGCCACCTGCCGACCGGATCTCGCCGACCACCTGCTCGGCGAGGCCGGGATCGCTGCCGCCGCCGAAGGGGTGACCGCCCAGGTCGTTCACCACCACCCTGGCTCCTCGGCTGGCGAGCTCGAGGGCGTGGCATCGGCCCATCCCACCACCGGCACCGGTCACCACGATGACGTCACCGTCGAATTTGAGTGTGCTCATCGGCGGTGACACTACCCACCGGGTGGCACTGAGTGCCATAGTGCAGTCCATGGACGACCTCGGTGACGTGCTCGCCAAGATCGTCGGCGAGTCGAACGTCGACGTCGGCGACGCCGTCAGCGACGATGACACGCACGACGAATGTCTGACGGTCGCTGGGATCCGTCCGGCGGCAGTCGTGCGACCGGCGACGACCGATGAGGTCGCCCGCGTCGTCGCGCTCGCGGCCGAGCGCGGCGTCCCCGTCACCGCTCGAGGCTCGGGGACCGGGCTCTCCGGCGCTTGCGCGCCGATCGACGGTGGCCTCGTGGTGTCGTTCTCCCGGATGGCCGAGATCGTCGAGATCGACCTCGAGAACCATGTCGCCGTGGTTCAGCCCGGCGTGACCCTGGCGCAGCTCGACGAGGCCCTCACCCCGCACGGGTTGGTGTACCCGGTGTTCCCGGGTGAGAGCTCGGCTTCGCTCGGCGGCAACGTCGCCACCAACGCCGGTGGCATGCGGGCGGTGAAGTACGGCGTCACCCGGCACCAGGTGCTCGGGCTGACCGCTGTGCTCGGTACGGGCGAGGTGATCGACACCGGTGGCAGGTTCGTGAAGTCGACCTCGGGTTACGAGCTCACCCAGACCATCATCGGCTCGGAGGGGACGCTGGCCATCGTGACCGAGGCACTCCTCCGCCTCTACCCACGTCTCGCCCACGCCGCGACGCTCCTGGCCCCGTTCCGGACGCTCCAGGAGATCACCGACGCCGTGCCGCGCATCGTGGCCGGCGGTGTGGGCCCACTGGTTCTCGAGTACATCGACCGCTTGGCGATGGCTGGCATCGCGAAGGCCAACGACCTCCACCTCGGAGTGCCCCACGAAGTCCGGGCCGACGCGCTCGCCTACCTGGTCGTCGTGCTCGAGCAGCGTCGCTCCGATCGGCTCGACGAAGACGTGGACGAGCTTGCGTCGATGCTGGCTGACCTCGGCGCGATCGACGTCTACGTGCTCCCGTCCCATTCGGGTGTCGCGTTGATCGAGGGCCGGGAGAAGGTGTTCTGGACCGCGAAGGCGATCGGTGCCGACGACATCGTCGACATGGTCGTGCCCCGCGCCGCGATTCCGGCGGACATGGCGAAGGTGTCCGAGCTCAGCGAGTCGTCGGGCAGCCGCATCGTGGGCTGCGGTCACGCCGGCGACGGCAACGTCCACCTCTCGGTGTATCAGCCCGACGACGCCGTCCGCGAGGAGATGCTGCGCGAGCTGTTCA
>DATEEV010000195.1:0-11409 GCA_035281005.1 Microthrixaceae bacterium
CCGGCCGACCGCGGTGGAGCCGGTGAACGAGATCATGTCGATCGCGGGGTCGGTCGTGAGCAGCTCCGCTGCGGCGGAACCGTCGTCCACCACGACGCTCAGCACCCCCGCCGGCAACTCGGCCGCGTCCGCTGCGCCACCGAAGACGAGCGACGACAGCGGAGTGAGCGGGCTCGGGCGGAGGATGACCGAGTTGCCGGCCATCAACGCGGGCAGCAGCTTCTGGAACGCCATGATGATGGCGCCGTTGTAGGGCGTGATCGCCGAGACCACGCCCACCGGCTCGTGACGACGGATGCTCAGCGCGACGCGGTTCGTCACCAGCTCATCGACCGGCACCGGGTTCGACTCCTCCTGGGACATCGACAAGTAGAGGTCGATGGTCGAGCGCGCCAGGTCCATGCCCATCGTCATCTGGGCCCGCTCGGCGTAGCCGCGGGGCTGGCCCGCCTCGGCCATCATCGTCTCGATCAGGTCCTCGCGGTTCGCGTCGACGTGATCGACGAACGCGTGCAGCCGACGGGCGCGCTCATCGGCGGCGAGACCCGCCCAATCGCCCTCGTCGAAGCTGCGACGGGCCTCGGCGATCGCGCGGCCGACCTCGGCGATCGGCGTCACGCCCGCGTCGGCGACGGTCGTCTCGTCCGCGGGGCTCTCGACCGCGAAGGTGGTCTCGGGCTCGACCCACCGCCCTGCGACGTAGGACCGCCGCCCGTCGATCAACGACATGCCTGCCCCCTCGGTTCGAATCGTGCCGTCATGTCGACATCTCCGTGCTGTAGGCCACCGCGCCGCCGAAGTGGGGAGACGAGTGGCATGCCACGCCGACGTGGACGTCCTCGCGCTGACGAGCACCGGCGCGGCCCGCGAGCTGGAGGTAGCACTCGAGCATCTGGGGCACGCCGTGCATCCGTCCGTTGCCGAGAGCGCCGCCCCCCGACAGCGCCGGCAGCGCGCCGGGATCGTCGCTGTCGATGCCGCCGTCGGCCACGAAGCGGTGTGCTTCACCGACGGGGCAGAGGCCGAGCACCTCGAGCCAGAACCACACGAAGGGCGAGAACCCGTCGTAGACCTGCGGGAGGTCGACCTCCGCGGGGCCGATCCCGGCGCGCTCCCACAGGCGTCGCGCGGTCTCGGTCCCGATCTCGAGGATGTCGTCGAGGGGCCAGTGCAGCGGAAGGCGGTGCCGGACGGGCTGACCGCTGGCCACGCCGGCGACGTACACCGGCCGGTGGGGCAGGTCACGTGCCCGCTCGGCCGAGGTGAGCACGAAGCACGCCACGCCGTCGACGGGGATGTCGCAGTCGAACCGACAGACCGGGTCGCTGATCATCGGCGCGGCCAGGTAGTCGTCGAGCGTCAGCGGCTTGCCGTGCCAGTACGACCACGGCACGCGTGATCCGTTCTTGCGCGCCTCGACGACGACCGCGCCGAGCGCTTCGCGGGTCGCGCCGAAGCGCTGCATGTACTCGTTGCCTGCCAGGCCGATCATCGCGAGCGGACCGAAGAAGCCCTGGGGCATCGTCCACTGCGATGGCCCGCTCGCCTCGGCCCCGGCGTTGCGGTGGTAGCGCCCGGCCGGATTGTGCAGTGCCCGGTGGACCAGCACATGATCCGCGGCACCATTCGCGATCGCGTTGGCGGCGAGCGCGACGGTGCCCGGGATCTGGCCATAGCCCTGGAAGCCGCTGGCGAATCGGGGGTTCACGCCGAGGTGCTGGGCCAACCAGTTCGCCGACACGATGCTCTCGCCGTCGCGCGCGGCATGACCGCCGGCCGCCGGTAGCAGCGTGCTGGCGACGAAGCCGTCGATCTGCTCCGGGCACAGGCCGGCATCCGCGATCGCCTGACGCGCGGTGTCGATCGCGACCGCGCCGAGCGGAAGCTCGAAGTGCTTGCGGACATCGCTGTGCGCGTAGCCGACGACTGCCACCTCGTGGCGACTCACGGTTCCGTCTCCAGCGCGAATGCCGGCACCGCCACGCCGTCGTCGAGTCGTTCGAAGCTCACGACGACGCGATCACCGACGGACAGTGGTGCATCGGGACCATCGAGCAGTCGCCCGATCAGGCGCACGTCGCTCTCCTCGGAGGCCGCGTCGAGCGCGACATCGACCAGGACGAACGGGACCTCGTCGTCGAAGCCAGGCAGGAACGACTGGCGCACGATCGTCCAGGAGCACACCGTCCCCGCGCCGCTCACCGGATCGAACGCGAATCCCGGGTCGGTGGAACCGCAGTGCGGGCAGACGACGTCGGGGGGGTGGGCGAGGGCCCGGCACCGGCTGCACCGGGCGAGGACCAGCTCGCCCTCCGCCGCCGAGCGCCAGTACGGCGCCGACTGCTCGTCGGGAACAGGGAGCGGCCGCGAGCCGGTCACGGGATCACCGCGGCGTCTCGGAAGCGTCCGATGTCGTCCCACGAGAAGCCGAGCTCGAGCAGGACCTCCTCGGTGTGCTCGCCGTGCTCGGGTGCACGTCGGAGGTCGGGTGGTCGCTCGTCGAACTGCACGGGCACGCGGGGCAACCGATAGTTCGGGCCCCCGGCCACCTCCACCTCGCCGATGTAGTCGTTCGCCACGACCTGCGGGTCGTCGAGCAGTTCCTCGACGGCCTGAATGGGCGCCCACGGGGCGTCGATCCCGCGCAGCAGTTCCTTCCAATCGTCGAACGTCCTCGTCGCGAACTCGGCGTCGAGCACCGCGACGCACTCCTCGAGGTGCGCGGCGCGGGCGGCGTGATCGGCGAAGCGCGGATCGTCGGCGAGGTCGGGTCGCCCGATCAGCTCGCAGAACGGGCCCCAGTAGCGATCCGATTCGAGGAAGACGAGCTGGATGTGGCGATGGTCCTTGGTCCGATAGGCCGACACGAGAGGGTTCACCATGGGGCGCCCGGCCGGCGCGCGCGGGGCCGCACCCTGCAGCGCGGAGAGCACATCCGACGACAGCGTCCACATGGCGGTGGCCAGCAGCGAGACGTCGACGATCGAGCCCTCACCGGTGCGGGTTCGTTCGAGCAGCGCGGCGGCGATGCCGAAGGCGAGCGCCATGCCCCCGTTGCGGTCGCCGATCGCGCCGCGTTGGGCGATCGGGTAGTCGCGGTCGGGTGGGGTCAGCACGTGGCCCGCTCCCCCCCGGGCCCAGAACGCGGAGGCGTCGTAGCCCGGCATGTTCGCATCGGGCCCTCGCACCCCGTAGCCGTGCCCGCGCGCGTAGACCAGCGCCGGGTAGCGCGCACGAACCTCGTCCGCTCCGAGGCCCAAGCGGTCCAACGCGTCCGGCCGCAAGCTGGTGAGCAAGACGTCGGCGCCGTCGAGCAGGTGGTGGAGCACCCGGGCGCCGTCGACGGTGCGCAGGTCGAGCGCGATCGAGCGTTTGCCGCGGTTGGCCAGCGCGACCGACAGGTTCACCCCGGAGCTCTCGGCCCCGATGCCCTGGGTCACCAGACCGCGGTACGGATCGCCCTCGGGTCGATCGATGCGCACCACGTCGGCACCCCAGTCGGCGAGGAGCGCGCCCGCGACCGGCACGAACACCCACTGCGCGAGCTCGACGACCCGGATGTCGCGGAACGCCTCAGCCACCGCGTGCCTCCACCAGGCGGCCGCGGTTGACCTTGGTGGCCTCGCTGCGAGGGATCGCGTCGATCAGCTCGATCGTCTTCGGGACCTTGTACGCGGCGAGGCGCTGCTTCGCGTAGGCGATCACGTCGTCCGCCGACGGCGGCGCCGAAGGATCGGCCGCTTCGATGATGGCGTGGACCCGCCGGCCCCACTCGTCGTCGAGCAGGCCGACCACGACCACGTCCGCGATGTCGGGGTGGTCGATCAGCGCATGTTCGACCTCGGCCGGGAAGACGTTCGCGCCGCCGGTGATGATCATGTCCACGCGACGATCGACCACGTACAGATAGCCATCGTCGTCGAGGTAGCCCACGTCGCCGACCGTCGAGAAGCCGTCGTCGGTGCCGCGCATCTGCGGTGCCTCACCGAGGTAGGTCGAACCGCCGTATGCCGGGCCACGCAGGTACACGTCGCCGACCTCGCCGGTGGGCAGTTGCTGGCCGGCCTCGTCGAGCACCTTGATCTCGGTGCCGTTCTGGCCGCGTCCGACGCTGCCCTGGTGGGCGAGCCATTCCTGCCCGTCGAGAGCCGTGGTCCCGATTGCCTCGGTCATGCCGTAGGCCATGAGGATCCGCTCGGGGCCGACCAGGCCGGCCCACCGATGCACGAGCGAGGGCGGCATCGGCGCCGCTCCCTGGAGGAAGAAGTCGATGCTCGAGAGGTCTCGGTCGTCGACCCCGGGCAGGTCGGCGACGCGCTGGAGCATCGTGGGGGTGGCGGTGAAGGTCGTGACCCGGTGCCGCTCGATGGCGTCGACGACACGGGACGCGTCGAATTTCTCCATCACCACGACGCGGTCGCCGGCGAGCAGGTTGTGCAGCGTGACGAAGGCGTTGATGTGGTACATCGGGGCCAGCACGAGGATGGTCTGCGGGCGTTCGACCGGGCGCCACCGCTCCATCATCGGGGTGCTGAACAGCGGGTAGAAGATCGCCGGGATCGAGGCGACGATGACCTTCGGGGTGCCCGTCGAGCCGCTGCTGCAGATGCCGTGCAGGCGTGGCGCCACCACGTCGGGCAGGGTCGGCACGGGATCGGCCGCGGTCGAGGCGATCCACTCGAGATCGTCGGCCGACAACAGGACCTTCGGATCGATCACCTCCCGGAGCCGCGCGAGCTCCCAGTCGGGCAGGTCCCACCGGACCGGGATCGGGGTGGCACCGACCTTCCAGGTCGCGAAGGTGCTGAACACGAACTCGGGCGAGTTCCGGAACCCGATCGCAACCCGGTCGCCGATGTCGACCCCGCGCTCGACCAGCGCGGCCGCGACCTGGCTCGAGCGCCGGTCGAGCTCCGCCCAGCCCAGCGGGCGCTCCCGGCCGTCGATGTCGATGTGCACCAGGACGGGCGCGTCGGGCTCCTCCTTCGCTCGCTCCGCGATCCGCTGCACGATGCTCTGGGGCTCGGTGTTCTCGGGCGGCTCGTCGGTCAGTGCGGTCATCGCCTTGGCTTAGTCCTCGATCGGGCTCGTGTCAGTCGGCTCGTACGCCGTCACCACGACGGCCAGGGCCAGCAGCACGACCACGACGCGCCGGGCCCGCGACCACTCCGAACGTCGCCGAACGAACTGCTGCATGTGGTCCCCTCCACATCTCGGTTGCCTCGCTGAGTGTCCCAGAGCGACGCCAACCTGTGTGGCGGACGTCACTAGAACGACGTTCTACTACGAGGTGGAACGCAATTCCACCACTCGTGCCCCACTCCGTCCTAGCGCTCGCCCATCGGGCCGATGACCTGCTCGCCGAACGCGACCAGGTTCTGGGGGTCGCCGAAGTCGGCCATCCAGGCGTAGATCCGCTCGACGCCGCGGTCCGCCAGGCCCGAGAAGTGGTCGATCAGCTCCGCCGCGTCGCCGACCACGAGCCCCGATCCCATCCCCCCGAACCGCCTGGCCGCCAGGTCGGTCACTTCCGCCCGCCGCGACTCGTCCGGCACGAACGCCATCATCTGTTGGACCGAAGGGCGGGCGGTGCCGACGTGCTCGCGCAGATCGTCGAACCGGTCGAGTGCGTAGATGGGACAGTTCCACCAGTCGGCGTGTCGCGCGATCACCTCGAGGGTGCGCGGGCCCGCGCCGCCGACGACGATCGGGATCGGTCGGGTCGGGGTCGGGAGCTGCTGCGCGCCGTCGAGGTGGTGGTGGCCTCCGGTGAAGTCGACCCGCTCCCCGCTCCACAGCGCCTTGATCACGTCGAGCGACTCGTCGAGGCGGGCCACGCGCTCGCGCGCGGTGGCATCGCTCACACCGAACTGCTCGAGCTCCTCAGGCACCGAACCCCAGCCGATTCCGAGCTCGAAACGTCCGCCCGAGGCATGGTCGATCGTGACGGCCTGGCTCGCCAGCACGGTCGGCTCGCGGAACGCATCGCAGAGGACGAGGTGACCGACGCTGAGCGTCTCGGTGTTCGCCGCCAGCCAGGCCGCAGTCGTCATGGCCTCGAACATCGGATGGCCCGCCGCGAGCGGCGGGCACAGGTGATCCATCAGCGAGATGCCGGTGAAGCCCGACGACTCGGCCACCTGCGCTCGGTGCACCAGGTCCGGCATCGAGAGTCGCATCTGGGGAAGGAAGAGGTTGAACTCGAGGCGGGCCACGAGCGTCGACCGTAACGGAGCCGCGTCAGGCGTTCAGAGGGATCAGTCCGAGCACCAGGTCCGCCCAGGCTTCGACCGCGCGATCGCTGGCGTGTCGGTCATGATCGGCCAACCTGATCGGCCCAAGCAGATCAGCCCGACCGATCGACCCCGACTGATCGACAAGGAGCGGCATGCTGCGGACCGAGGCGAGTGTCGACATCGACCGG
This sequence comes from Microthrixaceae bacterium, assembly GCA_035281005.1. Classification (GTDB taxonomy): domain Bacteria; phylum Actinomycetota; class Acidimicrobiia; order Acidimicrobiales; family Microtrichaceae; genus DATEEV01. The sequence goes on from DATEEV010000195.1 coordinate 6,425, forward strand.
CCGGCGGAGGTGATCCTCGAGTGGATCCTCGACCTCGAGCGCTACCGGCGCGCCGACCGGAAGATCACCAAGGTGGTGCTCCAGGAACCAGGCCGGGTGAGATATCGGGGTCGCCTCCGGGGAATCCCCACGCCCATCGACGAACAGGCGGTGCACCATGAGCCCGGTCGGTCGCTGGTGTTCCGGGGCGCGCCGCGTTGGACGAGACGGGTGGTCGACTTCGAGGGTGGCTTCCACTGCACGCCGATCCCGGGCGGTACGCGAGTGGTGCACCGCGAGTGCTTCGGGTTCAAGCCTGCGCCCGTTCGCTGGATCGCGGAGGCCTGGCTCGAACCCTGGTTGCAGCGCGACGTCGAAGCCGAAGTGGGCCGCCTCAAGGACCTGGTCGAGACCGAGACGTGAGCTCGACGGTCGCTCCGCGATACTGAACCCGTGCCCGAGACCAAGCCGCCGTCGGTGTTGCTCGAGGTCCTCCTCCTCGTGGGCCTCTTTGCGGTCGGCGTGGTGCTCGCGTTGCTGGGCGTCAGCGGGGCCGGGGTGACCATCGCCGCCGCGTGGATCGGCGCGGCGATCGTCGTGGGATTCTCCGCGCGTCGTCGAAGGGCTGGTGCCGTCCGACGCGATCCCGTCGCCACGGCGGCCTACCCGCTGCAGCTGCCGGCGGAGCGGATCCATCCGGACCGGGTTCAACTGCGGTTCCTCCCACCGACCAACAAGGTCTACGCCCCGGGGTTGCTGTGCGTGGCGCCGGGACGAGTTCGATTCATCCCCTCCCGCGATCGCGACGACGATCGGGGTTTCGACAGTCGAGCCGACCGGGTGAAGCTGTCGAGGGGCATCGGTCGCGCCTGTCTGATCCTGATCACCAGCGACGATCGGCGCGCTCGTTTCGTCGTCAACCTTTACCGCAAGGAGGTGGCAGCCCACCTGCGCGCCTATCTCCCGATCGACCCTTTCTGACGCCCCGCACTGGGGAATCCTTCCCGATCGGGCGTTTCGGGGCTGAGCCGTGACAGCATTACGAGCCGGCGATCTCTACTCTGAGAGGAGTGATCGGTCGGTCTGGCGGGCAACAGTGGGGTGTCTCCGCGCCTCGACGCACCCTTGCGTCACGGCACCTCCGGCCCCGTCGCGCCCTCGCGCTGTTGGCCGTCGTCGCCCTGTTGGGAGGAGGGTTCGCCCTCCTGATCGCCTCCCCGCCGGCCGCCACGCGCACCGACGGCTTCCACGGACGGACCTGGCTCACCGCCGCCTCGACGTCGGGCCCACAGCTCGTGCTGGTCAACGGCATCTCCGGATTGATCGAAGGCCGGGCACAGTCCGGCGCCACCCCGGTCACCGACGCTCGCTTCGTGGACGCCACCGCCGCGGCCACCCTCCTCGGTTCACCCACCGGCATCACGGTCATCGACAACGGCCGGCTGTCCGCGACGTCGCGCACCGACGTCGATGGCTCGCGAGCCGTCCTGGCCGGCAACCTCGTGCTGGCGCTCGGCCGGCGGGCGCAGGTGGTCGACTCCACGCTCTCCGGAGATCTCGAGCCCGTGCCGGGTGCCCCCGACCCCATGGCCGACGCGGCACCGGTCGCCGACGACTCCGGCCGCGCCTGGTACCTCGCCGAATCCGGCTCCGACCGCACGGCCCAGCGGCTCGCGGTCGACGGGCGCTCGACCGAGGCGTTCGACGTCGACGACGCCACCGAGCGTCTCCTCGTCGTCGACGGCCGGGTCGTCGCCGCGGGGCCCGCCGAGATCGACGAGGTCGACGGCGACCGCCAACTCACCTCACCCGCGGACGCGACGGTGCTGCCGACGGTCGCGGTGGCCACCGACGGCACGTGGGCGGCTGCCGACGGGCGCGACGTGCACGTCTTCGACGAGGAGTCGTCGGGTGATGACGGCGAGAGGACCGTGCGAACCGGCGCCCCGGTCGTCGACCTCGCCGTGTGGCACGGCGCCGTGGTGGCGGCGACCGAAGCGGGCGCGGAGGTCATCGGCGACGACGCCACGCCACTCGACCTGGAGGGCGCCGCCACGCTGCACGCGGACGGAGGCCTGTTGTGGGTGATCGGCGCGCAGCAGGTGATCGCCATCGACCGCGACCTGCGCCAGGTCAGCTTCCAGGTCGCCGCGATCGACGTCGACGTGTGCGTCGGGTCCTGCACCGCCGAGGACCTCGCCGACTTCCTCGAGGACCAGCCGACCACCACGACCACTCCCGAGCGTGGGGATGGAGCTCCCACGACCACGGAGCCTCCGCGGGATCTGACTCCGCCACCGGTCGACCCGACCGTCCCGACGACGACCACGACCACCACGACGATCGCGCCGCCACGGGCCGACGAGGAGATCCCGCGCCGACCACCGTCGACGACCGCCGTCCCACCCGTGGTTCCCGCGCCACCGCCACCGACCGACCTGGGCCCACCACCGCCGCCTGACAGCGCTCCGACCCCCACCGCCGCACCGCCGGCACCCCCGACGACCCGGCCGCCGCGGCCGCCCGTCACGCGCCCCACCTTTCCTCCCATCACCGCGCCGCCACCGACCACGCCGCCGCCAGGGACGGTGCCCAATGGCCTCCAGCTCGAGGTCGAGCCGGGCATTGGCTACGCCATCGCGACCTTCGGTGTCACGGGCTCACCGGCGGCCTGTTCCGACGCGGGCGGCGGGCTCAACGCGTCCGGCCTCCTCACCTGGCCGGACGGTTCGACCGAGGTCGTCGTGCGATGGGACTCGTTCGACTCGGTCCAGTCGAGCACCCCGAACCAGACCATCGCGAATGTCGCGGGCGACGTGCCGATCACCTTCACCATGTGTGGCCTGTCGACCCAGCGTTTGGTGCGCGTGCCCGCGGCCACCCCCGAGGTGTCGGGCATCTCGATCAACCCGGACCCACCCGCGCCCGATCAGCCGTTCCAGGCCCAGGTGAGCTACACCTACCCGCCCGGGTGGGACGTGCGAAGCGCGGCATGGGACGGCGGCGCGTGCGCACTCGTCGGCCAGCCCAACACCCGGCGCGAGGAGAGTCGGGCCACGTTCACCGCCACCGGCCCGTCGTGTCGCATCTCGGTGGTCGTGACGTTCAGCAGAACCGACCCGGACAACGAGATCCAGGTGTCACGCGACGTCCCCGTCAGCGCGCCCACGACGACCACCGTCCCACCGGTCACGACCACGACGGACCCGACCGCCACGACCACGACGGACCCGACCGCCACGACCACTCCCCCCACCACCACGACCGTGCCCTGAGCCGATCGTCACCGAAGGACATCACCATGACCGAGCCCCAGAATCCGGGCTTCCGCCGCTGGCTGGCTGACCCCACCGTCACCGCCGCGATCGCTTCCCCCGGTGCCATCGGCACCGACGGGTCGGGCGGCGCGTCCGAGGCCGACATCGAGTGGTTCGCCGAAGGGTTCTCACGGCTCGCCGGCAACATCGGCCAGGCGATCCGCGGGAAGTTCGACCAGATCAACCTGGCGCTGATCTCGCTGGTGTCGGAGGGCCACCTCCTGCTCGAGGACGCGCCGGGTGTCGGTAAGACCAGCCTGGCCCGTGCCCTCGCCGAGTCGATCTCGGGCTCCTGGGCGCGGGTGCAGTTCACGCCCGATCTGTTGCCCTCCGACGTCACCGGCGTGTCGATCTGGAACCAGGGGACCCGCGAGTTCGAGTTCCAGCAGGGCCCGGTGTTCGCCAACATCGTCATCGGCGACGAGATCAACCGCGCCTCACCGAAGACGCAGTCCGCGCTGCTCGAGGTGATGGAGGAGCGTCAGGTGACCGTCGACGGGGCGAGTCGCCCCGTCCCCCGTCCGTTCGTGGTCGTGGCCACGCAGAACCCGATCGAGATGGAGGGCACCTACAACCTGCCCGAGGCTCAGCTCGACCGGTTCCTGCTGAAGATGTCGATGGGCTACCCGGACCTGGCCGCGGAGGCCGAGATCGTGCTGTCCCGCCACGGAGGGCCGCCGCCCGTGCTCGAACCGGTGATGGACCTCCCCGAGATCGAGCGAATGGTGTCGGTCAGTGCCTCGGTCCGGCTCGACCCGCAGCTGGTGCAGTACGCGGTCGGTCTCGTCCAGGCGACCCGCACGTCCGGCGACGTCCGGCTCGGCGCCAGCCCCCGGGGCAGCCTCGGCCTGCTCCGGGCCTCCCAGTCCCTCGCCGCGGCCGAGGGCCGCACCTATGCGATCGCGGACGATGTGAAGCGACTGGCCGTTCCGGTGCTCGCCCATCGTCTGCTCGTGGCGCCCGACGCGCAGCTGCGCGGCGTGTCCCCCGAGCGGGTGGTCAGCGAACTGCTCGCCACCGTCAGTGTGCCCGGAGGCGTCGGAGCCCGATGATGATCTCGGGCCGCGGCGTGGAGCGAACGTGAAGCTGACGGCCACCGGCATCGGTGTCGTCGTCGTCTCGCTGGTGCTGATCGCCGGCGGGTTCGCCCTCGGGCTCAGCCCCGTGGTCGGCCTGGGTGCGGCGGGTGTCGTCGCGGTGCTGATCGCGCTCGCATTCGTCGTGGAGCCCCCTCGGATCGAGGTCGAGCGCCACGCCGCGCCGGCCGAGGTCGAACGAGGCACCGAGGCCGGCGTGACCCTCGAGTTCCGCGCCGCCCGCGGCCGTTCCCGCGCCTTCACCGCGATCGAGACCGTCGGCGGCGAACGCCGCACCGCGTCGTTGCCGGCCATCGCGACCGGCCACTCGGTCCCGATCACCTATCCCGTCGACACCGACCGGCGCGGCGTGATCGTCGCGGGGCCGATGTTGTTGCGCCGCGTCGACCCGCTCGGCCTGGTCACCGCCGAGCGCCGCCTGGGCGGCACGTGCTCGGTGGCCGTGAGGCCACACCGGCATCGGCTGGCCATGCTCCCCTCCGGTCGCCTCCGCGACCTCGAGGGTCCGACGCGGGAGGTCTCGAAGGGCTCGGCCTCGTTCCACCAGCTCCGTGAGTACGTGCCGGGCGACGACATGCGCCACATCCACTGG
>DATEEV010000196.1:0-3312 GCA_035281005.1 Microthrixaceae bacterium
GACCGGCAGGTCCCGCACCGCGGCGGCGAGGTCGGCCCGGTCGACGAGGGTGTAGATCGCCGTCGAAACCGGCGATTCGTGGCGCATCAGCTCCTGGGTGACCCGGAAGTCCCGGCCCGCCCGCTGGACCTGGGTACCGAACCGGTGCCGCAACGTGTGCAACGTGTCGGCGAGCCCCAGCGAGTGGAGGTGCCGGTTCGCCAACTGGGACACGGTCCACGCCCGGTTCGGTCCCGGCCGTCCGTCGTGGCGGGGAAACAACCAGCCGTGCCGGGCGAGGTCGCAGCGGCGCAGCTGGTCGACGAGCCACGGCGACAGGGGCACGATCCCGTCGCGGTGGTTCTTCGACTCGCGGACCACCAGGTACGTCTCGTCGAGGTCCTCGGCGCGTAGTTGGGCGATCTCCGACGCCCGCAACCCCGCCCACCCGGCGAGGAGGAGCCACGGCCGGACCCGGTCAGGCGCCTCGGCGAGGGCGGTGGCCAGGTCGTCCTCCGCGATGGGTCGGGGGAGTCGCCGGTAGGTGCGGGGCCGGCGGAGTCGCGCCGTCGGGTCGACCTCGAGGTGGCCGACCTCGACCGCCCACCCGTAGAACCCGCGCAGGTGGCTCAGCTCACACGCCCTCGACTCAGCAGCCGGCACCGTGGCGAGGCGGTCCTCGATCTGGTGGGCGGTCGTGTCGAGCAGCTCGGTGCGGGTGTGGGCCTTGAGCCGGACCAGCACGCGGCCCCGCTGGTAGATCGTCGAATCCCTCAGCCCTCGATAATGCAGATGTGCGCGATGCGCCTGGATGACCATGTCCGTCCCTCCGATGTCGGGTGTCATGGCCTGTATCGGCGCTATAGGCCGGGAGTTGAACGGTCGTCGGCCACGTACTCGATGAGGGGCGCGTCGAGCGCGGCTACCGCGTCGTTGGCGGCCGTGAACGCCACCAGGGCCCGCTCGATGTGCTCGACGGCGTACGGGCGGTACTCGTCGTTGCCCATCTCAGGCCACCACGACTTGACGACGTGGGCCAGGTCACGGGCGGCGCGGTCGTAGGTGTCGAGGGCTTTGCGCAGGTCGCTCATGCCGCCACCGCCTCTTGACTACTTCCAGTTCTGATGAGCCGGTCCAGGTCGTTCAGCCGGCCCCCGACGGCGGGACCGAGGTCGTCCACCGATACCCCGTAGAACGTCGCCAGGCCCACGAGGTGCTCGGGTGACGCGTGGTGCGGGTCGACCTGGCCGTAGTGGAACCGGCGCACTTGCTCGATGCTGATGTCCACGTTCGCCGCGACGAGGACGCCCACCACGATCCGGGCGAACGACGGCGGTGGGCTGATGGCCTGGCGAAGGGTGGTCAGTCGACGACCGAGGTCGACCGCTGCGTCGAGGTCTTTGGGTGGTCGTGCCATTCGTCCACAATATTGACGATTCCACAGATTGTCCACAAGTTGTGGATAGTTACATGGTGGATATTTGCGTCTAAAGAGTAGACGGCAGCGTGGTGAGGGGCTTAGTGTCAGTCGTTGATGGCTGGTACCTCCCTCTACGACCTCGCCGACCGCGTCCTCGACGGACGACTCGCCGAGCAGATCCTCGAACGACGCCAGAACGGCGAGAGCTATCAAGGGCTCACCCGCTGGCTGCTCCTCGAGCACGACATCACGGTGTCGATCGAGACCGTCCGCAAGTGGACCCTGATCGCCGAGGCAACTGAGCCAGCGGCGTGATCAGACCGGTGAAGGTCCACCCGGCAGCAGAGGCGTTCCCCTTGATGGCGCCCGACGAGTTGAACGGGCTCGCCGTGGACATCGCCGCGAACGGGCTCCTCGATGAGATCGTCCTCACACCTGACGGCGACATCCTCGACGGTCGCAACCGTCACGCCGCGTGCGAGCTGGTGAAGGTCGAGCCGCGGTTCGTGACCTACGACGGTGACCCGTGGTCGTACTCCCGGTCGCAGAACCTGTGGCGCCGGAACCTCACCACCGGCCAGCGCGCCGCGGTGTGCGCGTTGTCGCTCGTCGCGGAGGGCAAGCGGAAGAACGGCCGGTGGGCGCGAGGCAGCGTGCCGGGCGATGGAGATACTTCGGAATCACGAAGTAACTGGTCCGAATCAATGGCAAAGGCCGGGCTTGCGGCGGACTGGTCGCACGACGGCGACCTGCTCCTCTTAGTCCGCGATGGGAACCTCGCCCTCGACGCCGCGTACAAGCGAGCCAAGGAACGCCAGGACAAGGCCGAGTGGGAGTCCGAGCAGGAACGCAAGGCGGCCGAGCAGGAGATCGCCTTCGCTGATTCGGAGTTGGCGCGCCTGCTCGGTACCGGCCACGTCGCACTGAACCTCGAACGCGAGGCGCTGCTCGGCGCGTCGGACCCGGACAACTGGCGCGGGGTGCTCAACCTCGCCGACCGCGTCATAGCGCTCTGGACGACAACCAAAGGGAGGGCCCGTGAGCAACTGGAAGTCTGAGTTCGACAAGCTGGTCGAAGCGGCATGGCGAGACAACAACGAATCACCAGAGGACGCCGTCGCTCGGCTGTTGCCCGACTACCTCCACCAGATCCAACTCGACGAGGAACGCAAGGCTCTCGACCGGTTCAACGTGAAGCGGAAGAAGGACTGGGCGGAACCAGACGACAAGTTCGACGCGCTTCGGTTCGACCTCGGCGGTGAGGAGTTCACCATCAATGACGCCCCAGTCCGGTGGGTCGACGACGACAACGAGGTTCGCTACAAGCCGGCTCGCTACTCCACTGGCACCGAGCGTCTCGACAGCCTTTCCTCTCGCGTTCAGCACCACGCGTCGTGGGTGAGGCGAAGTGAGGCCGAGCATTCCCGCGAGCGCGAGCAAATCCACGCGGCAGCGTTGGCGGGCGTCGACCTGGAGAACACGCCCTTCGACAAAGCGCGACACCTGGCGCTCGACACCAGGTGTTGGAACTGTGGCGGTGACTACCGGGACGGCGACCCCTTCGAGCGTGGGCACAGTGACAAGGCAGCGTCACAGGGCGGCTCGCAGGTCGAATGGGAACACCAATCCTGCAATCGCAGTCACAAGGCGAACATCAGGTGATGACCGCCGACCTGGCGGCCTACACGGTCGCCCTCCTCGCGCTCGTCGCCCTCGGTGCCGTGATGCTCGGTACCGGCCGGTGGTACCAGCGGCGGGCCCACCTGCGGGGCCGCGACCGTCGCCACCTGTTCGTCGATGGCCGGTGTGTGTGCGGGGCCGTGCGACCCGTCTGGTCGGACCGGTGAGCGATACCGACTGGCTCACCTGTCGGCGGGGTCACCCCTTTGCCGAGGCCGGGTCCTTCCCGTCAA
>DATEEV010000197.1:0-6037 GCA_035281005.1 Microthrixaceae bacterium
GTCATGGGGATCGTGCACGCGGCCGCGGCCTACCTGCCGCGGGTCGAGTCGCGTGGTGAGGGCTACCTGCTCGTCACCGCGTCAGCCGCCGGGCTGTTGGTGAACCTCGGCGACGCGCCGTACACCGCCACGAAGCACGCCGCGGTGGGGCTGGCCGAGTGGCTGTCGATCACCCACGGCGACACTGGGCTGAAGGTGTCGTGCCTCTGCCCGCAGGGGGTGCGCACCCCGATGGTGCTCGGTGGGCTCGACCAGGAACAGCTTGCCGCGGGTGTGGTCGAGGCGCTGGGTCTGATCGAGCCCGAGCAGTGCGCCGCCGCCGTCATCGAGGGGCTCGGCGACGAACGGTTCCTGATCCTCCCCCACCCCGAGGTCGCCGACTACGTGCGGGGCAAGGTCGAGGATCCCGACCGTTGGTTGCGTGGGATGCGCCGTCTCCAGCAGCGGCTCCGTGGCGGACGCTGACCCGCCCATCGATGCGCTCGCCGAGACGCTCGAGGTCTACCGGCGTCGCGGCGAGGAATGGGAGTCGGTGCGGTCGTCCAATCCCGCGGCCGCCGAGTTCGGCTCCGGTCTCGCTTCGATCGATCGCCCGGTGCTCGACGCGGGGTGCGGACCGGGATGGGACCTGCCGGCGCTCGGGGCGCCGAGCATCGGCCTCGACGCGGTCGAGGGGTTCGCCCGGCGGGTCCGTTCCTGGCATCCCGACGCCTGGCCGGTGGTCGCCGACCTCCGAGCGCTGCCCTTCCGACGAGGTTCGCTCGGCGCGGCATGGGTGTCGCGGAGCCTCGTGCACCTGCCTCGGGTCGAGGTGCCTCTGGCGCTGTGGCAGCTCCACCGGGCGTTACGGATCGGAGCCCCGGTCGGCCTGACGCTGTTCGAGGGTGACCGGGAGCACGAGCGCTATCCCGGCGACGAGTTCGAGGGCCGTCGGTTCTCCGCCTGGCCCGAGCCGCTCCTGCGCGCGGTGTTGGAGGGATCGGGGTTCGAGGTCGGCAACTGGACGCGGGCGTCGGGCGACGACCGGATCGACGTGCGAGCCACACGACGGCTCACGCTCGCCGACACGGTCGGAAGTGGCATGGAGCTGTTGCTCGTCGGTCTCAACCCGAGCCCGTACGCGGCGGAGGTCGGTGTCGGCTTCGCTCGCCCTGGGAACCGCTTCTGGCCGGCGGCGTTGCGAGCGGGCGTGGTGACCCGCGACCGCGATCCGTACGACGCGCTGCGCCGACACGGGATCGGGATGACCGACCTGGTCAAGCGGCCGACGGCGCGAGCGGCAGAGATCGCTCGCAGCGAGTTCCGTGCTGGGCTCGAACGGGTCGAGCAGGTGGTCCGCTGGCTCCGACCGGGCGCGGTGTGCGTCATCGGAGTGACCGGCTGGCGCGCCGCGACGGACCAGCCGGCCGAGTTCGGAGTGCAACCGGCACCGCTCGGCGGGAGACCCGTGTACGTGATGCCCAATCCGTCGGGGCTCAATGCGCACACGAACGTCGACGACCTGGCCGACCACCTGCGGGCCGCGCTGGACCTGTCGAGGCGCGCAGGGTCCGAACCGCGACCGGACTGAGCGGTTACGGTCGAGCTCTCACGTCGAGCGTCCGCGTCGACGGACAACTGGAGGACGGCCGATGAGCGAGACCGGAGGCTCCGACACGACCGGAGGGCCGGGTTGGTGGCAGGGCGCCGACGGCAAGTGGTACCCGCCTCCACCGGGAGCGGCCGGAGAGCCGACACAGGTGAACCCCGAGGCGACCGCGGCGATGCCCACCTACGCGGCCCCGACCTCGGGCGCGCCCGTCGAGCCCGAGAAGAAGGGCATGTCGACCGAAGCCAAGTGGCTGATCGTGGGCTTCGTGATCCTTGCGGCGATCGGGATCGCGGGCATCGTCGTGTCGGCGACCAGCGACGATGACACCCCGACCACCACGACCGTCCCGGCCACGACCGAGCCCGAACGCCCCGCCACCTCGGAGCGGCCGGAGCCCACTCGAGCACCAACCACCGAGGACCGGCCCGCGACCACGGTCGAGGAGCCCTCCCCCGAGCCCACCGAGGCTCCGCCCACTACCGAGGCAAGCCCGTGACCCGACCTGCCGCCAAGTGACCATATTTGTCACCACAGCAACAGGTTGTGAGCCGCGCCACTGAAGATGATTCGGGCTGGGATCTGCTTCACGTCGTCGAGACATGTTTGACGCAACGACATCTGGGTACTGACATGCGCGACCGGGAGCAAGAGACGAGGAGCTCGCCATGCTGCACCGCCTCCTCCGAGTTGTCGTCCTGACGACCCTGTTCGCCCTCCTGGCGGGCGGAACCGCGTCGGCGGCCCCGCCGTTCCCGAAGGAGATCGAGCTCCCGCAGGGCTTCCGGCCCGAAGGCATCGCGATCGGCAAGGGCACGACCTTCTACGTGGGATCCATTTCGACCGGCGCGATCTACCGGGGTGATCTGCGCACCGGACGCGGCGCGGTGATCACGCCATCGAGCGAGGGGAGCGCGTCGATCGGCCTTGCGATCGATCGCCGCCAGCGACTGTTCGTGGCGGGCGGTCCCACCGGTCAGGGGCGTGTCATCGATGCGCGTACCGGCGAGGTGCTCGAGACCTACCAGTTCGCCACGGGTGAGACGTTCGTCAACGACGTGGTCGTCGCCCGCGGCGCGGCCTGGTTCACCGACTCGTTCAATGCGGTGCTCTACCGCGTGCCGCTCGATCTCGGTCCCGCCACCACCGTGCCGCTCACGGGGGATCTCGTTTTCGGGGAGGGATTCAACGTCAACGGCATCGAGGCGACCGCGAACGGGCGCACCCTGATCCTCGTTCAGACGAACACCGGGAAGCTCTTCACCGCCGACCCGAGGAGTGGCGCAACCGACGAGATCGATCTCGGAGGCGAAGCGGTTCCCAACGGCGACGGCATCCTGCTCGTGGGCCGCCGCACGCTGTACGTCGTGCAGAACCAGTCGAACCTCGTCGCGGTCGTCAGGCTCTCGCGCGATCTCGCGATCGGCACCGTCGTCGATCGCCTCGCGCCTGACGGCGTCGACGTGCCCACCACGATCGACCGATTCGGGAGCCGGCTCTACGTGGTGAACGCACGTTTCTCCACTCCGCCCGAACCCACGACGGATTACTGGATCACGGCGGTTCGACGTCGCTGAGCGACCGCGGCCGCTGCTGCTACCCGACTCCACCGACAGGGGGAACGAACCATGAAGAGACTTGCCGTATTCGCGTGCGTGGTCCTGCTCGGCCTCGCGAGCGCCAGCCCGGTGCTCGCGGAGAAGCCACCAAGGCGGACGTTCGTCGTGGTGTTGAGGGCGGCCGACGAGGTGCCGCTCTGTGCGGTCGCGGACCGATCGGACCTCGGCGTGGCGATCTTCCACGTCCGAGACGAGGACCAGGGCACCGTGCGCTTCAAGCTCATCGCCACCGACCTTCCGGGTGACCTCACCGCCGCACACATCCACATCGCTCCCGCGGGAACGCCGGGTCAGGTGGTGCAGCCGCTTGCCCTGCGGCCGGGTGTGCAACGGGGTCTCATCGGGAAGGGCACGTTCGACAACGCCGCGCTCGTCACTGCGCTCCGCGCCACTCCGTCCGCGTACTACGTCAACGTCCACACCGGACCGGAGGGTGTCGGCTGTCCCCCCGGGGTCATTCGCGGCCAGTTCGGCTGATTTCCGCCGCCCTCGAGTCTCAGCGACCGTCCAGATGAGGCCGGATTCGCGAGGTTCGCGCTGCTCTTCCCTCGAGCGCTCCTCGGGTATACGGTCGCCCCATGGATGAGTTCGCTGAGACTCATCAGCGCCTTCCCCAGCACATCCACCGTCGGCATTTCCTCGCCGCCTCCGTCGCGTCGGTCGCGGTCGTCCATCGTGCAGGCCGTCCTGGTCGCAACGAGCCGGTGGGTGAAGCCGTCGGTGCGACCCCTGGAGCACCTACTCCTCAGGCAGTGGGGCCACCCACGCTCGCCGACCTCATCAGCGGCGCGTCCAGTCGTCAGACGATCGCCCTCGACCAGACCAGCCTCAATCCGATCCTCTCCTCGAATTTTGCGGAAACCCAGATACGAGTCGGCGGGGTCCGTGACGTGATCGTCGATGGCGGAGTCGATCCCAGCAGACCTCGGGCCCAGGTGCTCAGCGCAGGGCTGTCGATCTACGAGGCGGTCGGCTGGACGTTCCGCAACATCAACTGGATCGGCCAAGGCAACGCCATCGGTTCACCCTCGGTGGGTGCGCTGCTGCAGATGAACGGCGGTCGTGGATGGAAGGTGCTCGACTCCGAGTTCCGCAACTCCCGCGCCTTCGGACAGTTCGCGGTCGGCGACGACAACGGCGACGTGCCCAAGGACTGGGAGCTCGGTCGCTGTGCGTTCTTCGGCAACGGCAACCCCCAGGCACCGGGTGCAGGCCACACGTCGGAGCAGGAGCACATGATCTACGTCGTCACCCCGAAGGCTCGAGAACAACGCGGCAGCATTCATGACTGCTCCTTCCACGACGCCTACCAAGGGGCGACGGTGAAGCTCGGTGGGGTCAATGCTCGCTCGGGGTGCTGCATCGGTGTCGACGTGACCGGGCTGGAGTTCCACGGCCACCATCTCACCCCGCTGCTCTTCGCCGGCAAGGTCAAGGCCACGGTGACGAACGTGGTCGAGGCACCTGGCATCGTGGTCAGCGGGCAGTACAAGCTCCACTCCAACGGGCCGGTGTCGGTCGTGCTCACCGACGTGGTGCTGCCCGGCCACTTCTTCCAGAACGTCGGCCCGCGCTACGAAGACTTCGAGCAACGGCGCGAGCGGCACTCACCTCGGACCCTGCCAACGGGCACCGACTCGTACCACGTCGGCGGCGAGCTCGTCTGGTTCGGCCTGGGTGACAACGGAGCGACTGTCGGCAGGCCTCGTAACGGACGTCGTTGAGCCCGGACGAGGTGCGCACCTCGCGAGTCCGCGTCCCGGCGGCGGCTCAGGCCAGTCCGAGTCCTACCAGTATGAGTTGGGCCAGGAGCCACGCCACGGGCGCGAGCAGGAGGAACTCCACTGCGAAGGCCGTGTCGGGATCGAGGGCGGGCGTGCACGCCGCGATCGCGCTGAGCGCGATCACCGCGGGAACGCTGAGAAACAGCAGGCGCGTGAGGCGTTGCCGTGTCGTGTGTCGAGTCGTCTCCATTGGTCTCCCCCCAACCCAAACCCGTTCGTTGCTCAACATACCGCATCCGTGCGGGCCGTGGTTCAACGACCTCGTTCGATGTCGCGATCGGCGATCAGAGCGACGATCGGGGAGGTCAGGTACACGAGTCCGACCGCGGCGATGCCCAGGAGGAGCATCATGGCGACGCCCTCGTGGGGCAGCCAGGCCAGCCCGACCGACGCGAACACCAGGGCGGTCACGCCCGCCACGATCTCGCTCCGGGCCGACGCCAGGGCGGCACGGCGGTGGCTGTAGACGCGGAACTTGGTCGTGCGTTCCCACGTGGCGGGTCGGTCGAACACCGCTCGGAGGCTGGCTGTCTGGATGACATAGGTCAGCGACAGGTAGGCGACCACACTCCCCAGCGCCTGGCGGAGGCTCGAACCGACCACGGAACGCAGGACCAGATATCGCATCCAGACGCTCGAAGCGACCAGGCAGGTGGCAGCGATCCACAACGCGAATGGCACCGCCACGACCTCATCGTGGACCACCATCGACAGAGCGGCGAGCGCGGTGACCGGAATGGTCAGGAACCGAACGCCGATCAAGGCGACATCGAGGCCGTGGTTGCCGTGGTGAACGACCTGACCAGTCTTGAGGCGGCGGCGCCCAGGGACGAAGAGCTTCCAGTGGGCCCGCAGCTCCTGGATCGGACCGTAGGTCCACCGGAACCGTTGCCGACGGTACGCGCCGAAGGTCTCGGGGATGAGGCCCCTGCCCATCGGCTCGGTCATGTAGACCGAGCTGTACCCGGCCGCGTGGATCCGAACCGACAGCTCGGAATCCTCGGTCAAGCACCACTCCGCCCAGCCGCCGACCTGATCGAGCACAG
>DATEEV010000198.1:0-5026 GCA_035281005.1 Microthrixaceae bacterium
GGCCTCGCCAAGGCCCGACTCCGCGTCATCGACAACGACCTCGAGGAGGTGACCCCACACGAGCTGAGCGAAGCGATGTAGAACAACACCCGAGGCTGACGCCGTGACCGTCGCCTACACCACCACCCGGGGCATGACCCGTGCGGGGACGCTCAGGACAGGGCGGCGCATGGTGCCTCCTCGGTGGCGATCTGCGTGATCCAGGTGCGGAGCTGGGTGAACTCACGGAGGAGGGTGAGGCGTTGCGTGAGCAGGCCGGCGTCGATCGTGCGGGCGACGACTGGGGTGTGGTCGATGACGGCGACGACCGGCCGGCCCGACACCTGCTCGACGTCGCGAGCGTCTAGGGCCCGGCCCGCCTCGCTGACCACGACCAGCCCGTCCAGGTGCGCCTCAGCGTGGGCGCACAGTGTTCGGACTCCGAGGTAGTCGGGTCCTCGCAGCACGCCGATCCGAAACGCCGCAGCTCGCTTCTCACGGCGCTCTGCGAGCTCGTCGTCGAAGGGATCGTCGAGGTACCGCTCGAGGGTTCCGACGTCGATGATGTCGCCGTCATGCTCGCCGGGGGCGAGGTCGAGGTGCTCGGCGAGCGGGATGGGCAGCCCGTCGTATGCGACGCCGACGATGGCGCAAAGGGCACGGCGGTCGTGGGTGGAGACGCGGGTCGGGCCTCGGGTGGCGAGGGTGGCGGCGACGGCGAGGGCGACGGTGGTGGTGCCGTGCCCTCCCCGGATGCCGAGGAACTCGATGGGTTGCATGGTTTGCTCCTTGCTCGGGTGGAAGTTGGTCAGGGGTGACCAGCAATCTGGTGGCTGGTGTTGCTGGTGTGGTCAGGGATGACCACGAGGGGAAGTCGGGTGTTGGTGCGGGTGGCGACGGCTTCCCCGACCAGCCGCCACCCGCACGTTCACGCGCTGTCGAGACAGCTCCGTTCGTGGTCGGTGAGCGCGTCGAGCAGCGTCAGCGGCAGCCGGCGCCGGAGCCGCAGCGGCACAGGCGGCAGGATCGTGTGGACCTCCAGGTGGTCACCGGAGATGCGGGCCATGCCGAAGTCGACGAGGCGGCCGAGGGTGCGGTTGATCTGGGTGTGGCGTCCGGTGCCGGTGCCGATCCCGAGCGACGCTCCGAACTCGACGAGCTCGATGCCGACCCCGGCCGGTTGACGGTCGAGCCAGTCGGCGATCCGACGGGCGGCGAGCACGGCTGACGGTCCGAGGATCGGGAGCCAGTAGATCTCCACGTAGACGTGGCGGGCGTCGAAGCCGCATTGGTCGATCACCGGGTCACGCCACGAACGGACCTCTACCGTGGGATGTGCGACGAGCCAGTCGAGAGTGGACCGTCGCCGGTCCTCCTTCGCCATCATCGGGTCGCTCCGCCAGTCATCAGGTTTATCCTGATAGGTGGGTCTGACAGCTTGATCGGCGGAGTTGACACTGCAGCATCAACTGCCGAGTCGGCGATGCCGGTCGCTCCCTTGGGAGCCAGCCTGTGGAGTCCGTTCGTCGAAGGTCGGTTGGCGATCCCCGCGCGCTTAAGTGGGCATGAAGCGCCAGACATCGATCGCATTGCCTGACCCGGCGGAACGTCCGACCCTGACCGTCGACGCCGTCGCGGAAATTCTCGGACTCGACCGCAAGACCGTCTACGCCGCCGTCGAATCCGGTGGGCTACCGTCACTACGCGTCGGCAGGAGGATCCTCGTGCCGACCGCCTGGCTCGCCGCACGGATCACACCCGACACCGACGACGACCTGTTCACCGGCCACCGGTCTCCCCTATCGCAGCACCCCGCCCAGGGCGAGCTGCCCCTCTGACGAGGAGACCGACGATGGGCGGTTACGTGACCCGCAAGGGCAAGAGGTACTACGCGGTGGTCGAGCTCGAACGAGACCCTTTCACCGGGAAACGCAGACGGGTATGGCACCCGGCAGGTGGGACGAAGCGGAGCGCGCAACAGCTACTCGGACAGCTGCTCAAGGATCTCGACTCCAACACCTACCTCGAACCGGAGGCAGTGACCGTCGGCACGTATCTCGTCGACGAGTGGCTGGTGTCCGCGAAGAACGAGCTTCGCTTCGCGACCTACGACTCCTACCGACGCAACATCGAGAACCACGTCGTCCCCCATGTCGGCGCGGTGCGGCTCCAGGCCCTGCGACCGATCGACCTCACCCGCTACTACTCGACGTTGCTCGAGAGCGGGCGACGGGACGGCCGAGGAGGGCTATCGGCGAAGACGGTCAGGAACATCCATCAGACCCTCCGCAAGGCGTTCGACGACGCCGTTCGGCTCCACTACCTCCGTTCGAACCCGGCGGTCGGGGCGAAACCGCCCAAACCATCCGGCGGCTCCAACTCGATCAGGTACTGGACCGCCTCGGAGCTGCGAATGTTCCTGTCGCGAAACAGCGACCACCGACTCGCTTCGTTGTGGAACCTCGCGGCCAGCACCGGGATGCGTCGAGGTGAGCTCCTTGGGCTCCGCTGGCGAGATGTCGACCTCGATGCGAGACGCCTCTCCATTCGTCAGACCATCATCTCGGTGGGCTACGAGGTCATCCGATCAGAACCCAAGACCGCCAAGGGTGCTCGCACGATCGACCTGGATGCGCGAACGGTCCAAATGCTGCGGGCGCACCGTGCGGAGCAGCTGCTGGAACAGCGAATCCTCGAAGTGCCCCGCGGCGTCGACGGCCTCGTGTTCTGCCGGGAGGACGGTCACCCCTACCACCCGGAGTTCATCCGTCAGTCGTTCGAGCGACGAGTCCGCTCCTCGCCGGTCACCCGGATTCGGTTTCACGACTTGAGGCACACGCACGCCACACTCATGCTGAAGGCCGGCATCCCGCCGAAGGTCGTCTCCGAACGTCTCGGCCACGCGACCGTTGCGTTCACGATGGAGATCTACGCGCACGTCATCCCCGGCATGCAGGCCGAGGCGGCCGAGACCTTTGGTCAGGTTCTGTTCGGCCCTGAGGATCCGGGTGAGGATGACGGCTGATGCGGGTCAAACGTGGCGACAGGATCGGCGCGCTCGACGCCGTCGAGACCCGCAGCCGCGTCCGACACCTCCCGATCAGTGAATCCATCACCGCTGTGTTGGTGTCCGAACGACTTGGCATCACCGAGACAGAGGCACAGGACTGGATCGCCCAATTGCTCGCGCTCGGGCTTTTGCACGAGACGGACGGGTTCGTCGGTCGTACCGCTGACGCCAACCGCCTCGCGTCGGCCACCATCGGCGCTGGCTTCATCCGAGCGAACGCGCTCCGCGTCCTGCGCGACTTCGACTCCCGGATCGAACGGGTCGCCTCCGAGCGACCACACCGCATCGGAATCGACGAGGTCATCGTGTTCGGCTCGATCCTGGACCGCGACCAGGACCGGGTCGGCGACGTGGATGTCGCCGTGAGCCTCGGTCTACCCAGTTCGAACTTCACGCTCACTGGCGTGTTCGACACCTACAAGGTCCTCCAAGGCCGCTCGAGGACCATCTCCATCGTCGAACTCGGCCCACACCGGGAGATCGTCGAGAACGGCCCCCACCTCGTGATCTGGCGAAGAGGGGTGCGAGTTGCCGACGTGAGCGACCTGCACTGACCCACCCCAGCGGGCGCCGGCACGCGCGGTGTGCAATCCAACCCGCGCGCCGATGGCTGGCGGCTGCTCCCTGTCCCGCCTCTTCGGGTTTTGCGGCAGAAGCCTCGCGACACGATCCGAGGGAGATGGAAGAAGATCGGGAAGAAATCCGGTCGTCGGAGCCGTGACGAAACGACAACAGCGGGCCCGAAGGCCCGCTGTTGCAACGCTTTTCGATGGTGGCGGGGGCGGGATTTGAACCCGCGACCTTCGGGTTATGAGCCCGACGAGCTACCAGACTGCTCCACCCCGCGGCGTGGCACCGACGATAGTCCGATGGCGTGCAACGGGCCAACCCGACATGCTGTCGCCACTCGGATTTACGCTTCATTCATGGCGTACAGCGAAGCGCTCGCCGAACGCATCCGCGATCTCACCGCAGCCGAGCCCGAACTTGCCGAGCGCAAGATGTTCGGTGGCCTCTGCTTCATGGTGAACGGCAACATGTGCGTGGGCATCGTGGGCGACGAGCTGATGGTCCGCGTCGGCCCCGACCAACACGCGGCGATGCTCGCCGAGCCCCACGCCCGCGAGATGGACTTCACCGGTCGGCCCTCGCGGTCGATGGTCTTCGTCCAACCCGCCGGAGTCGCGACCGACGAAGGCCTCGACACGTGGGTCCGTCGAGGCCTGGCCTTCGCGCAATCCCTGCCCCCGAAGGCCGGCGCCCCCCGGCGCCGCACCGAGGCGAACGCGGGGGGCCGCTCCCCGAAGAACCGAGCCTGATCAGGTCTCTGCGACGACGTTGAACGCGTCGGCCGTGTACATCATGCTGACGCCCCGAGCAGCAGCCCGCCGACGACGCCATCCGTCGTGGCGACACCTGCACCGATGCCACAACCGGTCGACCATGCTGGTTCCTGACAGGGGAGTGAAGCCGCGACCCTCGGACCATCAGTCGCGCCGGTCGCGTTCGACCTGCTCTCGCAGGATCTTCGGCGCCTGGCACGTGTAGCTGATGGTCACCAGCTCCCCGATCTCCTCCGCGTCGAGGTCCTCCCCCACCACGAGCCCGACCTCGTCGGCCCGCCACGGCGGCGCGAAGTACGGCAGGTCCGCGTGGCGCAGCACGTCGAGCTCGTCACCCGACGACCGAAACATCAACACCGTCGCGCCGTCGAGCCCTGACGCCCTCGCGTAGGCCGGGGGCCACCCGTCCGCGATCTCCAGCACATGGGCGAAGGTTCGACCTCGCACCAGCCATCGAGTCCCCACCCACGCGGGCTCCTCCACCACCTCGGGCAGATCACCACACACGGCCCGAACGGCCTCGATGACCTGATCGGTCACGCGGCGACCAGATGCGCGCCGGCCCGCCCCATGAGATCGAGAAAGTTGTCGCAGTAGAAGGCCCGGCGCACGTCCTCCCCCACATCGCCGAGGC
>DATEEV010000199.1:0-4141 GCA_035281005.1 Microthrixaceae bacterium
TGCTCCTTCACCGCCACGTCGAGGCGGTTGAACAGATTGAGCGTGCCGATCTGCAGCAGGAGCGCCGAGACCTGCCGCTCGTCGTAGCGGGCGGTCACCGCCGCCCACAGGTCGTCGGGCACGGGATCGTCCGACCGGTCGGCCATGCGGGTGAGTGAGTCGGCGAGCGCGAGGGCCACGCGCTGGTCCTCGTCGAAGTAGGGCGAGTCGATCCACACGGCCACGGTGGAGATCTGGTCGTCGCTGGCCCCGGCCTTGCGGGCCTCCTCGACGTGCCCCTGCACGCAGGCGGTGCAGCCGTTGATCTGGCGGTGGCGTCGTTGCGGACGGGACCGCATTGCATCGGAACTTCTGGGGATCCTGTCCACCGATCGGCAGCGCCAGGCGTCTGTACAGCTGCAGCTCAACGGCGGAAGGCGGCATCCATGCGCAAGTTCCCCACGGTCCTCCTCGCCGCGGCGACGCCAGTCCTCCTGGCCGTCGCGGTCGTGACGGCTTGTGACGGCGACACCGACAGCAGGTCCTCGGCACCACTCGATACGCCGACCACCACACCATCGAACACCGCGACGACGCAGGCCGGAACATCTCGAGCCCGGGCCACGACGAGCGGGTCGAGCGCGACGAGCGAGTCGACAGGGTCGACGCAGCCATCGGGCACGGAGTCGAGGACGACGCCGATCCCGGAGGGCAACGACGCTGTCGCCGGCCAAGAGGACCAGACGCAAGCGGACAGCGTTCAAGACTGTCGAGCTGACCCGGATTGCCCGTCGTCTGAACACCGCACGAGTGATCCATGCGGCGCCGCGATCATCGTCGACACGGGCGGCTACCTCGAGGGACGCCGCGATGCCGAGCAGGGGCTCGCCTACCAGATCGACGACGCGCCCGCTCCCGCACCGGCAGACAACGACGACGACGATGGGACCGTTGGGCCCGAAACCCGTTACCGGGCCGGCTACGTACAGGGCTGGTGCGACGGCGGAGGCACGACGCCGGGCGCCGGCTGACCGTCGCCACCCGACCACGCACGGCACGTGCGCACCGACGCACGACTACCGAGTGCGCGGTCTCCCCTGCGATGCGTCGTGAGCATGTAGTGTCAGGTCCCACATCGGTGCCCTGAGGCGGACATGAACAGTTCCTACGTACGTCGCCTGCGTCTGGCACGCGAGCTCCTGGAGCTCCGCAAGGAGAGTGGCCTGACCCACGCGGAGCTCGCGGCGAAGATCGGACAGAGCCGGGCGCAGATCTCGCGCCTCGAGAACGGCCATGTCGTCGATCTCGACGACGTGATCAAGATCCTCGAGGCGTTCGGCATCGTCGACGACCGTTGGATCGAGATCATGACGATCGCTCGCGATGCGTCGGAGCGGGGGTGGTGGGAATCGAACAAGGCGATGGGCCCGCGTCAGGCGCTCTCGGCCAACCTCGAGGCGGGCGCCGTGAGCATCCGCGAGTACCAGATGGTCTTCATCCCCGGCCTGCTGCAGACCCCCGAGTTCGCCCGCGCCCGGGTCGACGCTGAACAGGCCTTGGGTGCCGGCCCCTTCTCGGCTGACAAGAGTGCGGACGCACGCCTGGGACGTCAGCGGATGTTGCGCCGCCCCGACGGACCCACGTACCACGTCGTGCTCGACGAGCTCGCCGTGCGCCGCGCCGCGGTACCCCCCGAGGTCCTCAGGGCGCAGCTCCTCCACATGGCGGCAGCCGTGAACGGCAGCCCGAAGATCACCGCGCAGGTGCTTCCCGTGAGCGCGGCCATCGATGCCTACGGGTCACCGCGCTCGGCGTTCTCGATCTACACCTTCGCCGACCCGAAGGATCCGCGGGTGGTCACGGTCGACACCGTCACGGACGACCTGGTGCTCACCGACGAGACGGACGTGCGTCGGTACGAGGCCTTGTTCGATCGTCTCCGGCAGGCGGCGATGTCGCCGGAGCAGAGCATCGAGGTGCTGATCGAGCTCGCGCGGAGCATGGCCCGGACCTCGTAGGCACCGGCGCCCTGCCAAGTCGGATCCGCGCCCCGCAGGCGACCGTCCCGCCGCCGATGAACCGGTTCCGGCTTTCGCCAGGAAGGGTTAGGATCCGCACGTACGGTCAACGATCCCGTACGCTGCGGCTCGCCTGACCCGGTGCGCACGGTGGCTGGCCAGAACATGCTGAGGAGAATGCGTGGTGACGGAGAAAGGCCAAGGGCTCCCGCCGAACCGCGGCGCCGATCCTCCCCACATCGACATCAAGGCCGCTCAGTCAGCGCGTGTGTACGACTTCCTGCAGGGCGGCGACGAGAACTTCTCGGCCGACCGGAACGCGGTCAAGGAGATCACCGATCGCGCTGTCGGCCTCGAGCGTTCCCGCAAGCAGGTTCGGGCCAAGCGCATGTTCCTGGGTCGGGCGGTGCGGTTCCTCGTCGGCGAAGCGGGCATCCGTCAGTTCCTCGACGTCGGTACGGGCATTCCCAGTTCTGAGAACGTGCACACGGTCGCCCAGTCGGCGTCGCCTGACTGCCGGGTCGTATCGGTGGACAACGACCGCACGGTCCTGGCCTTTGCCCACGAGCTGCGAAGGAGCACGCCAGGGGGCGCGGCCGCGTACGTCGACAGCGATCTGCGCGACACCGAGCACGTCCTGTCAGCCGCGGCCGCCACTCTGGACTTCGACCTGCCGATCGCGGTCGTGTTCGTCGGGGTGCTGCACCACTTCGACGACGCCGACGATCCGTGGGCGATCGTGCGGCGCTATGTCGACGCGTTGCCCACGGGTAGCTACCTCGTCCTCGAGCACATCGGCGAGTCCGAGGAGCTGGTCAAGCTCGGCGAGGCCGTCAAAGCCGTCGAAGTGGACACGAACTTCACGCTCATCCCGCGCAGTCGCGCCGAGGTCGCTCGCTTCTTCGAGGGGCTCGAGCTCGTCGAGCCCGGCCTCGTCTCGATCGACGACTGGCGTCCGGACGCGCCGGCCCCCGACGTCGAGACCCCCAACCCGTGCGGCGTGGCCCGCAAGGTGTGAGCACCGGTGTCGTCATCGCAAGAACTGCTGGGGCCGTCGCAGGCGGTCACGTTGGGTCGCAGGAACCCGCCAATCGACAGGGGAAGACAAGTGAGACGGCGAAGCCGGCTATCAGCATCTTTGGGTGTGCTCCTGGTGCTCGCCCTCCTCGCCAGCGGGTGCGGTGACGATGACGACGGAGACACGACGACCGGAGATGAGGGTGCCGAGGAGGAGCTGACGCCCATCACGGTCGGCATCATTCCGATCGGCGGCGTGGCACCGTTCTTCTACGGCCTCGAACAGGGGTACTTTGAGGACGAGGGTCTGGATGTGCGCACCGAGATCGGCTTCGGCGGCTCCGAGTTCGTCCCTGCGGTGCTCAGCGATGAGTACCAGTTCGCCATCGGCGAGTACCTCTCCCTCATGATCGCCCGCGAGAACGGTGTGGGGCTGCAGGTCGTGTCGAACCTGACCAACGGCGCGGAACGCCCCGATCGGGGCACCGACGCTCTCCTGGTGGCACCCGACAGCGGCATCGACAGCGTCGAGGACCTCCCGGGCAAGACGATCGCCGTGAACGGTCTCCAGGGCATGGGCGAGGTCGGGCTGGGGGCGATCCTCGACGAGCACGGCCTCGATCCGTCCAGTGTCAGCTTCGTCGAGGTCGGGTTCCCCGAGATGAACGCCGCGTTGGCGGCCGGTGAGGTCGACGTCGCCTGGAACGTCGAGCCGTTCATCACGCTGGGCGAGATGGACGGCCTGGTCAACCTCCTCGATCCGTTGTACGAGACCGAGCCGTCGCTGCCGGTGGGACTCGTCTTCGGCTCCGAGGAGTGGCTCGCCGAGAACCCCGAGCTGGCGAGCGCGTTCCATCGTGCGCTGCAGCGCTCTCTCGACGCGGCAACCGACGAGGAGGCCATGCGGGAAGCGATCGCGGCGAACACGGAGACCACGGGCGACCTGGTCGAGCAGATCGCGCTGGACAACTGGCAACCCGAGATCGACCGGGACAAGCTCGTCATCCTCGGGGAGCTGGCGACGCGGTACGGGATCCTCGAGGAAGAACCGAACCTCGACGAGCTCATCTGGACGGCCGAGTAGCCGCGCCGAGCGAGGCCCCTGGATCTGGCGTGGAGGTGGTGCG
>DATEEV010000200.1:0-2806 GCA_035281005.1 Microthrixaceae bacterium
TCGTCGGCCTCGAGCTCGTAGATCGTCACGTGGCCGAGCTCGTCGGGATCCGGCACGCCGGTGGCGCGATCACACACCCGGAAGCGGCGGGCGCTCACGAAACCGGGCACCGCGAGGACGTCGGGGAGGTGCACGTCGTCATACCAGTGGTGGTACTCGGCCGCGCGCTCCGCACTCGCCGGCCGGGACTCGACGACCAGGACCCCTCTTCGCACGATCGTGCCTCCGGTCCTCAGGATCGTTTCTTGGCCGCGGCCGAGCTGCGAGGGGCCGACCCGACCCTGGGGAAGAACCCGTCGACGGTGCCCTCGCTCACCACGGCGAGCGCGTGGTCACGGTCGAAGCGCCGGTTGAAGTGCTTCTCGAGCGCGAGCACGAGGGCGATCCCCAGCACCGCTCGTGCCGTGATGTCGGACGACTCGGACTCGACGCCGTAGCGCGCCTCGACCACCTGCCACGACTCGGCGAGGCGGTCCATCGCGACGCCGAGGTTCTCCTTGTAGAAGCGCTTTGCGATGACCGGGTCGCCGAAGAGGACGAGACCGAGCAGCGGCAGCACCTCCTCGAGCGTCGAGGTCAGCTGGCGGTACAGCCCATTGAGCGACGACAGCTGCAGCTCGGGGGTGAGCGGCTCGTCGCGATCGACGACCTCGGAGGCGGCGATCAGCCGGTCGACCGCCTCGGTGAGCGGGTCGACGACGGCCTCGAGGAACAGCTGCTCCTTGCTCTCGAAGTGCCGGTAGATCACGCCTTCGCTGATGCCGCCCTGCTCGGCGATGGCACGGATCGTCGTGCCATTCATGTCGCCGGTCTCGGTGAACGCGGTGCGCGCCGCCGCGAGGATCGACTTCTTCCGTTCCGCGGCCGTGAGTCGACGTGCTCGCGGTCCGCCGTTGGGCGCCGAGGACGAGCGGGTCGCTTGCTTGGCCATGGTCCTCCTGCGTCTCCCACGCTGTCGTGTCGACCACCTGCCCGCGGTGATCGGCAGCCCGAACGGTAACCGACCGCATGGCGGGCCCGTGCGACCGTGCCTCCCGAGGAGGGCGTATGGTGAGCGTTCGTTCACTCCAAGCGCAATGTGCGCAGAGCACATCGAGATTGCGCGCACAGCACATCGAGAATGTGCGCAGAGCACCAAGAGAGGGGGGACAGCGTGAGGGCTGCGGTCGCGTACGAGGTGGGTCAGCCACTCGTGATCGAGGACCTGCCGACGCCGGAGATCGGCCCGCGCGACGTGCTGGTGCGGATCGCGGCGAGCGGGATCTGTCACACCGATCTCCACGTGATCGAGGGCAAGTCCCGCATCGCACTCCCGGTCGTCCCGGGCCACGAGGGCTGTGGCACCGTCGAGGCGGTCGGCGACGCGGTCCGCCGGGTCGAGGTCGGCGACCGGGTGCTCGCCGCGGTCTCGCCCGCGTGCGGGTCGTGCTGGTGGTGCCTCAACGGGATGTCGAACCATTGCGAGCGCCGAGCCGTCACCGGCGCGCCCCGCTTCGACCTGCCCGACGGGCGGCGCGCCGCGGCGGTCTGTGGCTGTGGCACCTTCGCCGAGGCGATGGTCGTCGACGAGGCCTCGGTGGTGACCGTGCACACCGACCTGCCCGACGAGCAGCTCGCGCTCCTGGGCTGCGGTGTGACCACCGGCCTCGGCGCCGCACTCATCACCGCGGGAGTCACTCCCGGGTCGAGTGCGGCGGTGATCGGCTGCGGCGGCGTCGGACAATCGGTCATCCAGGGGGCGCGGATCGCCGGCGCCACCACGATCATCGCCGTCGACCTGTCCATCGAGCGGCGACAGGCCGCCCTCGAGCTCGGTGCCACCCACGCCGTCGACCCGGCCGAGGGCGATCCCGTCGCGGCAGTCCGCGAACTGACCGACGGACGAGGCGTCGAGTTCAGCTTCGAGGTGGTCGGGTTGCCCGAGCTGATGGTCCAGGCCTTCGACATGGCCCGCCCCGAAGGCGCGGTGACGTTGGTCGGCATGCCGGCGTCCGACGCCGTGCTCACCCTGCCCGCGCTCAGCGCGGTGTTCTCCGGCAAGCGGCTCGCCGGATCGGTCGTCGGCGGCGCGCAGATCCTCCGGGACTTTCCCCGCTTCATCAAGATGGCCGAGACCGGCCTGCTCCGCCTCGACGCGCTGGTGTCGAGCCGGATCTCGTTGGATCAGGTGAACGACGGCATCGAACGGCTCCACCACGCCGAGGGTTTGCGGACCCTCATCGTGTAGCTGCGCTCATCGAGCAGGGGAACGATCTGCGCTCGTCGAGGTCCAGCGCTCGATCTCGCCCCAACCCACCCCCGAGATCGGCTGTCCGCCCTTCACCACCCCGCCGATGAGCGATGGGTCGAGCAGCACGCGGACATCCTCGGTCGGGTCGCCGCCGACCACGACCAGGTCGGCCAGGTAGCCCGCCTCGACCTTCCCGAGGGGGAGGTCCACGAGCGGACCGGCGTTGGCGGTCGCGGTGAGCAGCGCCTCGTGCGCCGTGAGGCCGAGCAGCTCGACGTACGCGACGAGCTCGGCCGCGTAGGTGCCGTGCTGGGTCCACTGGTGCCCGAAGTCGCCGCCGGCGACGAGTCGAACGCCACGCCGGTGCAGTTCGGCCAGGCCCTCCCGGGAGGCTTCGAGCTCCTCGGGATAGAGCGCCCGCTCCACGTTGTCGCCGGTGATGCCGTAGGCCTCGGCCCGGCCGTCGACCATCTGGCGGAGGTAGTGCAGCCCGGGGCACACCCACACGTCGTCACGCGCCGCGACCAGCTCGTCGATGGCCGCCGCGTCGAGGAACGACGCGTGGTGCACGATGCG
>DATEEV010000201.1:0-2979 GCA_035281005.1 Microthrixaceae bacterium
TTCGACTGGTCGAACCGCATGGTCGGCGCGGACGACCCGGAGTATCAGCAGGAGGGCATGGACGGCACCGAGGCGGCGGCCGAGCTCTACATGTACGCCTCCGACCTGCGCACCAAGCGCGCCGACGATCCCCGCGACGACATCGTCACCAAGCTGATCAATGGCGAGATCGACGGCGATCGGCTGAGCGATGCCGAGTTCGACATGTTCATCCTCCTGCTCGCCGTCGCCGGCAACGAGACCACCCGCAACGCGACGGCGCACGGCATGCACGCGTTGCTCACCAACCCCGACGAGTTCTCCAAGCTGCGGGCCAATCCCGAGCTGTTGGACTCCGCCGTCGAGGAGATCCTGCGGTGGGCCACGCCGGTGCTGCATTTCCGGCGTCAGGCCACCCGAGATCTCGACCTGCGCGACAAGCACATCAAGGCCGGCGACAAGGTCGTGATGTGGCACATCTCGGCGAACCGTGACGAGGAGGTCTTCGACGACCCGTTCCGCTTCGACATCGAGCGGTCGCCCAACGATCACATCGCGTTCGGGGGTGGCGGCGCGCACTTCTGCCTCGGGGCCAACCTGGCCCGCATGGAGCTGCGCCTCATCTTCGACGAGGTGCTCGAGCGGCTCGGCGACATGGCCCTCGCGGGTGAGCCCGAGCGACTGCGCTCGAATTTCATCGGCGGCATCAAGCACATGCCGGTGTCGTTCTCGACCAGCGCCCGACGCCACCCCGCCGACACCGCGGCCTGAGGGTCATCCCCTGAGGAGGACCCTGATGGCCTCGATGTCCTGCATCAGCGGACGCTACTGGCTCCGTTCGGTCACCCACCGATGACAACTCACCGATCGAGCGCGGCATCGACGGCCTAGGCTGAACCTCATGGCTGAGTGGCACCCTGCGTTCGAGGAGTACTGCGAGACCATCTTCGAGCTCGCGGAGGACGACATCCGAGTCGTGCAGGCCCGCATCGCCGAGCGGCTGCACGTGTCACGGCCCTCGGTGTCGGAGATGATCCGCCGGCTCGAGACCGAAGGCTTCGTCAAGATCGACGAGCACGTGATCCGACTGACCGCCAGCGGCATGCGCCTGGCGGAGCAGGTCGTACGCCGGCACCGCCTGGCCGAGCGGTTCCTCACCGACGTGCTGGGGTTGTCGTGGGCGGTGGCTCACACCGAAGCCGGCAAATGGGAGCACGTGATCAGCGAGTCGGTCGAGGAGGCGATGATCAGGGTCCTCGGCGACCCGACCACCTGTCCGCACGGCAACCCGATCCCGGGCAGCCACTACGAGGTGCCCGACACCTCGAGCCTGAGCGACATGGGCGTGGGCGACGGGTTCCGCGTCGAACGCATCCCCGAGGAGCTCGAGTTCGAGCCCGGCGTGCTCGACTTCCTCGAGGACTCACACATCGTGCCGGGCGCCGAGGGCACGGTGACCGCGGCGTCACCCGACGGCACGATGACCGTCGAGATCGACGGGCGCGCGATCGGCGTCGGTTCCTTCGCGTCGCAGCGAATCCTCGTCACCGTCTGACGAGCGGCCGGCGGTTCAGCCGACCCGTGGACGGCTCGGGTCGCTGCGCTCGACGTCCACGACGACGCGCCCGGCACGCGAACTAGAACGCGTTCCAGTTCTGCCGTACGCTCGGGGCATGCACAATGACCTCTGCGACCGCCTGGGCATCGAGTTCCCGATCTTCGCCTTCACCCACTGCCGCGACGTGGTCGCGGCCGTCTCGAACGCCGGTGGTCTCGGCGTGCTCGGCGCGGTGGGCTTCACTCCCGAGCAGCTCGCTGTCGAGCTCGACTGGATCGACGAGCACGTGGGCGACAAGCCCTACGGCGTCGACATCGTCATCCCGATGAAGTACGAGGGGATGGGCGAGCTCGACGCGGACAAGCTGCAGGACGACCTGCGGGAGATGATCCCCGAGACCCACCGCGACTTCGTCCACAAGCTGCTCGACGAGCACGGCGTGCCCGAGCTCCCCGGCGACCGCAAGGCGCCCGAGCTCATCGGGTGGACCGAGGCGACAGCCGGGCCTCAGGTCGAGCTCGCCCTCACGCACCCCAACGTGAAGATGATCGCCAACGCGCTGGGCACACCGCCCGCTGAGATCGTGGCGGAGATCCAGTCGACGGGCCGCCTGGTCGCGGCACTGTGCGGCTCGGTGAAGCAGGCGGTCGGCCACAAGGAGGCCGGCATCGACGTGGTGATCGCGCAGGGCACCGAGGGCGGCGGCCACACCGGCGACGTCGGCTCGGTCGTGCTGTGGCCCCAGGTCGTCGAGGCGATCTCGCCGACGCCGATGCTCGCCGCCGGCGGCATCGGCTCGGGCCGTCAGATGGCCGCGGCGATGGCCATGGGTGCCGCGGGCGTGTGGACCGGCTCGCTGTGGCTGACCGTCGAGGAGGCCGACGTGCCCCCCTCACAGCAGGCCGAGCTGCTCGCCGCGACGAGCCGAGACACCGTGCGGTCGCGGAGCTGGACCGGCAAGCCGTGTCGCATGCTGCGCAGCGACTGGACCGAGGCCTGGGAGAACCCCGACAACCCCAAGCCGCTCGGCATGCCGCTGCAGTTCATGGTCACCGGCGAGGCCGTGGCGCGGACCAGCCAGTACTCCGACCAGTCGGCGGGGGTGCGCTTCAACCCTGTCGGCCAGGTCGTCGGCCAGCTCAACAAGGTGCGTCGCACCAAGGACGTCATCCTCGACATGGTCGAGGAGTACGTCGACACCGTCGAGCGGATGAGCACGGGCCTCCAAGTCAACGCGTAGCAGTCAGCGCGTCGACAGCCAGAGCGTCGGGCGCTTGGTCACCTCGCGTGCGATCTGTACCCTGCGAGTGAGGCGACGAGTCGGTGATGGTCCATGCCGGGTAGCGACGATCTGACGTTCACGAGAGCACCCGACGCCAGCTCTCCGCGCAGCGATCTGCTCGCGTCCCAGACGCGGCTCGCCGGTGCCGAGCCCGATGTCG
>DATEEV010000202.1:0-20487 GCA_035281005.1 Microthrixaceae bacterium
GGGCGCGGGTTCGGCCACCGGAGGCGGGGGCGGTGGGGCCTGGGGCGGCACCGGCGCGGCCGGAGGCGTGGCGGGCGGCGGCGACCATCCCGGCTGTGGATTCAACACGGGATCGAGACCGGGATAGAGACCGGGGTCGAGGCCGGGGCTCATCCCGGGGTTCACGCCGGCGTAGGGGCCGGGATACTGACCGGGGTACGGCGGCGGCGTCGTCGGGGCGCCCGGCGGGGGTGGCCATCCAGCCGGCGGCGCAGGCCACGCGGCCGGCGTCTGGGCGGCACGACTGCGACGCCGACGGATCAACACGATCACCAGCACGATCACGCCGACGAGGAACACCATGCCGCCCACCACCGCCGCGATCGCGAACCCGGCGAAGCTGTCGACCGACGAGCGACCCAGCCAGATCTGGGCGCCGATCACCTCCCGCTCGTCGATCGCCGCGAGGAAGTAGGTGCCCGCCGGCGCGGAGAACCCGAACAGCTCCTGGGCGGTCGCGTCGGGGTGATCCACGGTGAAGTCGCCGTCGGGCTCGCTGAGGGGAACCTCCTCGCCGTCCTCGTCGAAGAGCCCGACCCGCACGAACGGCGCCCGTGCCCCCTCAGGCGCCGCGAGGTAGATCGCCCCGTCGTCGACGTCGTCGACGAAGGTGACCGGTGCCTCTTCGACCGGCAGGGGGAAGCGTCCGAACTCGTCGATGTCGTCGAAGATCCCGAACCCCGTCGCGACCATGGCGACGGTGCACCCGCCGGGCCCCACCACCATCAACACGATCGCGACGACGATCCACAAGGCCGACGGCCTCACCTTGGGTCGTGCAGTGGCTGGTGTGGCGGCCGTCATGGGCCCTCCTCGAGCAGGCCGTCGATGACGGCCCACGATCGTTCGATGCTGTTCCGGTCGACCCGTTCGTCGGGCGAATGAGCGAGGCGGGCGTCGCCGGGCCCGAAGTTCGCAGCGGGCACCCCCATCGAGGCGAAGCGGGCGACGTCGGTCCAGCCCAACTTCGCCC
Organism: Microthrixaceae bacterium; assembly: GCA_035281005.1. Lineage (GTDB taxonomy): Bacteria > Actinomycetota > Acidimicrobiia > Acidimicrobiales > Microtrichaceae > DATEEV01. Next base: position 1,013 of record DATEEV010000202.1, read on the forward strand.
GGACCTCGAGACCGTGTCGGCGGATGATCGAGGCGATCAGCGGCTGGTCGAGCGACGGCGCCGCGGCGGGCGCGAGCTCGACGAGCTCCACCGTGTCGCCCTCCTCCAGGAAGGGAGCGAGCACCTCGCGCACGTGGGCCTCGGCCTCCTCCGCGGTGCGGTCCGGAGCGAAGCGGTGCCCGATGAGCACCGACACCCGATCGGGCACGACATTGCCCGACACCCCGCCCTCGATGCCGACGGCCTGCACGGCCTCGTGGTACTCACAGCCGTCGATGACCGGGCGCCGAGCCTCGTACCTGTCGAGCGCGACCAGGAGCTCGCCGACGCGGTGGATCGCGTTGCGTCCCATCCACGCCCGAGCCGTGTGGGCCCTCCGGCCGACCATCGTCACCTGGAGCCGCATCGAGCCCTGGCAACCGGCCTCGATCGCGCCGTCGGTGGGCTCACCCAGCAGCGCCAGGTCACCCTCGACCAGATCCGGGCGCGCCGCGATCAGCTCGGCCAGGCCGCTGTCGGCCGCAGCGACCTCCTCCCGCGCGTAGAAGACGTACGTCACGTCGATCGCCGGTTCGCGATGGCGGCGGGCGGCCTCGAGCATGATGGCCAGCCCGCCCTTCATGTCCGCGGAGCCGACTCCCCACAACACGTCGCCCTCGACCCGGGCGCCGGCGTTGCCATTGGCCACCACGGTGTCGGTGTGCCCGGCGAGGATCAGTCGCATGTCCCGTCCGAGCCGGGTCCGGGCCACGACGTTGTCGCCCACCCGGGTGACTTCGAGGTGGGGCGCCGAGCGAAGGTCGGCCTCGATCCGCGCGACGAGCGCACCCTCGTCGTAGCTCTCCGAAGGGGTGTCGACCAGCTCGGCGGCGAGCTCGAAGAGGTCGGTCACCAGCGGGCCTCGATCACCCGGCCAGTCTCGCACCCGCCGCGAGCCGATCGGCGACAAGGCCGATGCGGTCGTCGGGCTGCACCACCGCGATGCGGACGTGATCGGCCGCGACGTCGCCGTAGAACTCGCCCGGGCTGACCACCGCACCCGCGGTCGCGGCCAGCTCACCGGCGAGCGCCCAGGCGTCACCGCCCGGAGCCGGCACCCACAGGTAGAAGCCACCGCCGGGCATCGGCGTATCGATCCCCACGGCCGCCAACGCGTCGGCCAGCACACCGAGTCGTGCCCGGTACCGCTCGCGTTGCACCTCGACATGGTCGTCGTCGACCCACGCCGTGACCGCGGCCGCCTGCACCGGGCCGGGCACCATCAGACCCTGGTGCTTGCGGACCTCCGAGAGGTACTCGACGAGGTCGGGGTCCCCCGCGTAGAAGCCGGCGCGCACCCCGGCGAGGTTCGATCGCTTCGACAGCGAATGCACGGCCAGGACGCCACCGAGTCCCCCGCTCAGGATCGTCCGTGGCGGACCGTCCCAGGTGAACTCGACGTAGCACTCGTCACTCAGCACCGGGATCCCACGCGCCCGACCCCACTCCGCGGCAGCTCCCAGATCGTCGAGACCACCGGCGGGGTTGCCGGGCGTGTTCACCCAGAGGCACTGCGCCCGCGCCGCGTCGGCGTCGTCGATCGCGGCGAGGTCGAGGCGCCAGTGCTCGTCGACGGGGACCGGGACCGATCGCAGCCCCGCCAGGGTCGCGCCCATCGCATAGGACGGATAGGACACCGCGGGGTGGAGCACGGTGTCGCGGCCGGGATCGCGGAGGTGCAGGAGGTGCGGCAGCCCGACGACGAGTTCCTTGGTGCCCACGCACGCGGCGAGGCCGGCCGGGTCGACCTCCACCCCGAGCCGCCGGGCGTACCAGGACGCCGCCGCCTCGCGATAGGCGGCGGTCCCGATCGACGGCGGGTAGCCGCGCTCGGTGCCCGACGAGGCGAGCGCTTCGAGCACGGCAGCCGGCGGTGGGTCGCACGGTGTTCCGATCGACAGGTCCACGGCGCCCCCCGGCACCGACGAGGCGACCTGGACCAACGACCGCAGCCGGTCGTAGGGATACGGCGGAGGTCGGAACCCGGTCATCGCGACGCGTCTCCGGGTCTCGTCACGACGCCGTCGTGACGAACTCGGCGAACGGGCCGAGGTCGGCCTCACCGACGCGGGCCCGCATGACCATCGCATCCTCGGTGGGCCGCTCCGAGATCACCTCGCCGCTGCGGTGCAACGCGGCGATGAGGTCGCCTCGCGTGTAGGGGATGACCAGCTCGATCGGCTCGATCAGGGAACGCAACCGATCGGAGATGGTGAGGAGCAGGGTGTCGATGCCCGCACCCGTCGCGGCCGAGATCGCGACCGAGCCGGGATGGTCCGCCACGAGCCGGGCGGCGGCGTCCGGGGCCAGGTCGGCTTTGTTGGCCACGACCAGCTCGGGAACCTCCAGCCCGCCGATCTCCGCGAGCACGTCGTGCACGGCGCGGATCTGACCGAGGGGGTCGACGGCGGACGAGTCGACCACGTGCACCAGGAGGTCGGCCTCGCCCGTGACCTGCAGCGTCGACTTGAAGGCCTCGACGAGCTGGTGGGGCAGCTTGCGGACGAACCCGACGGTGTCGGTCGCGAGCACCACCTCGCCACCAGGCAGGTTCAGCCGACGCGTGGTGGCGTCGAGCGTGGCGAAGAGCCGGTCCTCCACCAGGACGCCGGCATCGGTGAGACAGTTCAACAACGTCGACTTGCCGGCGTTGGTGTAGCCGACGATGACCACGTGGCGCAGACCCGAGCGTCGGCGCGACTTCCGTTGGGTGTCCCGGTTGCGTGAGATCTCGCGCAGCTCCGCCTCGAGCCGATGGACCCGCTTCACGAGCCGGCGTCGGTCGACCTCGAGCTGGGTCTCACCGGGGCCTCGTCGGGTGCCGATGCCGCCCGCCTGCTGCGACAGCGCCTTGCCCTTCCCGCGAAGGCGGGGCAGTTGGTAGCGGAGCTGGGCGAGCTCGACCTGGGCCTTGCCCTCCTGGCTGGAGGCGTTCTGGGCGAAGATGTCGAGGATCACCGCGGAGCGGTCGATGGCGGTCCGACCGAGCAGCTTCTCGAGGTTTCGCTGCTGGGCTGGGCTGAGGTCGTCGTCGAAGACGACGGTGTCGCAGTCAGTGGCCACGGCGAGGTCGCGGATCTCGGTGGCCTTGCCCTTGCCGACGAAGGTGGCGGGGTCGGGCGCGTTGCGGCGCTGGACCGTGCGGCCGACCTCGTCGGCGCCGGCAGTGTCGACGAGCCGTGACAGCTCGTCGAGGCTCTCGTCCACGACCTCGTCGGCGACCCGCGCGGAGGCGACCCCGACGAGCACGATGCGCTCGCGGAAGGTCCGGTCGATGAGCGCCGAGGTCTCCCCGCCGAACTCGCCGAACGCGCCGCGGTGGGAGCCGTCCTCCGCGGGCGGATCAGTCGATGCGCCGGGCCCTGTCGTGGCGGGCGGGGCCTCCTCGTCGAGATCGCGGCCGTCGCGGCCGTGCCGGTTGCCGCTCACGGTGTCACCACGTCGGCGACGTAGGTCGCCGGGCCAGTGAGATGAACATGTTCTCCGACTTCGACGTGCGCCTCGCCACCGGGCATGACGACGGTGACGCGGTCACCGGTGAGGCCCCAGTCGTGGGCGGCCACCGCGGCGACGCTGGCTCCGGAACCGCAGGCCTCGGTCACTCCCGCCCCCCGTTCCCAATGAGCTAGGCGGAGGCGATCGGGGCCCTCCGCCACGAGGAAGTGCACGTTGATCCCACCGGGAACGCTCGCGGCGATGGCCGCCCCGTCGCGTGCGGGGTCGAGCCGATCGAGGCCGTCGACGTGGAGGACGAGGTGGGGGTTGCCGATGTCGAGGGATACGACGTGAAGGGCTCCCCACTCCACCACCTGGGGCGGGACCGCAGGGCCGGGCGTGACCGCGCCCATGTCGACCCGCACCTGCACCGTGTGGGGTTCGGCGGTGGCCGACACCTCGAGGTCGCGGAGGCCGGCGCCGGTCTCGACCCGCAGGGCCCCATCGGCGCGGCCGTCGAGTCGCAGAACGGCCTGGGCCAGACAGCGGATCCCGTTGCCGGAGATCTCGGCCTCGGATCCGTCGCTGTTGTGGAGGATCATCCGTAGCTCGGCCGAGGACGGGTTCCGCGCCGGGAGACCCCAGATCAGGCCGTCGGCGCCGATGCCGCGTCGACGGTCACACCAGCGAACGGCGAGGGCAGGGTCGGGATCGAGCGGTGCGGGCTGGTCGGCGGACAGCGCGACGAGGAAGTCGTTGCCGAGCCCATGGTGCTTGGTCAGTCGCAACGTCCACCTCCTCGGGCGCGTCGAGTTCGATCCGGGTGTCCCACGGTAGCGATCCGCGGTGCCGACACCGAACGAGTTGCGAGCCGGTTCGAGTCGCACCCGATGCCGTCGCTCGCTCAGGAGCTCCAGATGTCCAGCACCGCGTCGGCGACGGCGCCGGCTTCGAGCCCGTCGACGTCGACCCAGCGGACCCGGGGGTCCCGGCGGAACCACCGCTCCTGACGGGTGGCGAAGCGGCGGGTGTCGGCCCGCATCTGCTCGATGCAGGCCTCGAGGGTCGCCTCACCTCGTACGTGGGGCAGCAGCTGTCGATACCCGAGCGCTTGTGCGGCCGTGCGCGACCAGCCCTCCCGCCGCGCATCGAGCGCGCGGACCTCATCGACGAGGCCCCGATCGAGCATCAGGTCGATGCGTCGGTCGAGGCGCGACGCGAGCGTCGACCGCTCAGTGCGGAGCCCGACCTGGACGATCTCGGTCGGCGGGTACGTGTCGAGACCGGCCCCGTACGAGGAGAACGGCCGGCCGCTGCCGAGCGTGACCTCGAGCGCCCGCACCACCCGACGCCGATTCGATGGCTCCATGCGGCTCGCCGCGATCGGGTCGAGCTCCGCCAGCCGGCGATGCAGCGCGGCGGTGTCGGGGTCGGCGTCGACCTCGGCACGCACGTCCGGCCATTGCCCCGGGATGTCGAGGTCGTCGATGAGAGCGCGGTGGTACAGCCCGGTCCCGCCGACCAACAACGGCACTGCCTCGCGACCCCGCACGTCGTCGAGGGCGAGCTCTGCCTGGTGACGGAACCACCAGACCGAACACTCCTCGTCGGGGTCGAGCAGATCGATGAGGTGATGCGGGACCCGAGCGCGCTCGTCGGCCGATGGCTTCGCCGTGCCGATGTCCATCCCCCGGTAGACCTGCATGGAGTCGATCGACAACACCTCCGCGCCCGGCAGCACGGCCGCGAGCGCCATCGCCACGTCGGACTTGCCGCTCGCGGTGGGCCCGACGAGCGCGAGCGGGGGCGGGCTCACCCCACCGAAACGGGAATGCGGGTGCGGTGAGTAGCCGGGATGAGCAGCTCGCGGAATTCGCCGCTCAGGCTGGACTGCGCCGCTCCGGTCACCTCGACGGTCGCGTAGCTGCCGACCCGCATCGACCCAACGGGCGCGAAGTGGACGAGCTTGTTCTGCCGCGTCCGCCCGGTGACCATCGCCGGATCTCGCTTCGACGGGCCCTCGATCAGCACCTCCTCGACGCGGCCGATCCGGGCTCGATTGCGGCGCAGAGAGCTGCGCTCCACGACGTGACGTAACCGCTCCATTCGTTCCGCCGCCACGGAACGCTCGACGAACCGGTCGACGAGCTCTGCCGCCTCGGTGCCGGGTCGAGGTGAGTAGACGAACGTGAAGGCGGCGTCGTAGTCGGCTTCGGCCGCCACCTCGAGGGTGGCGACGTGGTCGGCCTCGGTCTCACCGGGGAACCCTACGATGACGTCGGTGGTCACCGCGAGGTCGTCGATCCGGGCCCGGGCCTCGCCGAGCCGGTCGAGGTAGCGGTCCGCGGTGTAGCCGCGGTGCATGGCCGCGAGGATCGCGTCGGAGCCCGACTGCAGCGGCAGGTGGAGGTGCTCGCACACCGACGGCGTGGTGGCCATCGCGTCGATCGTCTCGAGCCGCAGGTCCTTCGGGTGGGGGCTCGTGTAGCGAACGCGACGGATGCCCTCGACGGCGCCGACGACCCGAAGCAGGTCCGCGAAGAGCGGCCGCGCCCGTCGATCGTCGGCCCAGTCGGGCCCGACGAGCGCCTCGACATCGGATGCCGAGTCGTTGCGCGCCCGCAGCGTGAGGTCACGTCCGTAGGAGTTCACGTTCTGCCCGAGCAGGGTCACCTCGGTCGCCCCGTCGGCCGCGACCCGTTCGACCTCCGCGACCAGGTCGCCGAACGGTCGACTGAGCTCGGGCCCACGCACTGCGGGGACGATGCAGAAAGCACACGAGTTGTCACAGCCGACCTGGATCGTGACCCAGGCGGCATAGGGCAGCTCGCGACGGGCGGGTAGGGCGGACGGGAAGTGCTCGAGGTCCTCGGTGACCGTGGCCTCGAGGATCTCGACCACCGGGCCGTGCTCCCGGGATCGGTGCAACAGCTCGACCGCGTGGCCCACGTTGTGCGTGCCGAAGACCACGTCCACGTGGCCCGCTCGCTCGCGGACGAGCTCGCCATCCTTCTGGGCCAAGCACCCGCCGACCATGATCTCGAGCTCGGGACGGCGGGCCTTCTCTGACTTGAGGTGACCGAGGGTCCCGTAGAGCTTGTTGTCGGCGTTCTCCCGGATGCAGCAGGTGTTCAACACAATGACGTCGGCGTCCTCGACGTCGGTGGCGGGGACCATGCCGTCGGCTTCGAGCAGGCCGGCGATTCGCTCCGAGTCGTGGTCGTTCATCTGGCACCCGTGGGTGCGCACCAGGTACCGCTTGGTCACCCGATGATTCTACGGGCACGCCTCCGGCTCACCTGAATGAGCCGGAGGCGCGTGCTCCCGCAGGGAAGCGGACAGCGGTGCCGCCGTCGATGGGTTCAGTCGAGCGTGATCGGGAGATCGTCGGGGTCGACGAGCTCGGTCTCGCTCTCGGTGCCATCGACGACGCCGATGCCCGCAGTGGCCTTGACCTTCTCGGAGATCTCGACCATGACCTCGGGGTTCTCGATCATGAAGGCCTTGGCGTTCTCGCGGCCCTGACCGAGCTGCTCGCCCTCGTAGGTGTACCAGGCACCCGACTTCTTCACGAGGCCCTGGTCGACCGCCAGGTCGAGCACGGCACCCTCGCGACTGATGCCGAGGCCGTACATGATGTCGAACTCGGCCTGCTTGAACGGCGGGGCCACCTTGTTCTTCACCACCTTGACCCGGGTGCGGTTGCCGACCACCTCGACGCCGTCCTTGAGGGACTCGATCCGGCGGATGTCGAGCCGGACCGAGCTGTAGAACTTCAGCGCCCGGCCACCCGGCGTCGTCTCCGGGCTACCGAACATCACGCCGATCTTCTCACGGAGCTGGTTGATGAAGATGCAGATGGTCGAGCTCTTGCTGAGGTTGGCCGTGAGCTTGCGCAGCGCCTGGGACATCAGCCGCGCCTGGAGGCCGACGTGGGTGTCGCCCATCTCGCCCTCGATCTCGGCCTTGGGGGTCAACGCCGCGACCGAGTCGATCACCACGACGTCGAGCGCGCCCGAGCGGATCAACATGTCGGTGATCTCGAGGGCCTGCTCGCCCGTGTCGGGCTGGGAGATGAGCAACTGGTCGACGTCGACGCCGATGCGGGCCGCGTAGACCGGGTCCATCGCGTGCTCGGCGTCGATGTAGGCGCAGATGCCGCCGTTGCGCTGGGCCTCGGCCACGACGTGCATGGCCAGGGTGGACTTGCCCGACGACTCGGGCCCGTAGATCTCGGTGACCCTGCCTCGCGGCAGGCCACCGATGCCGAGCGCGATGTCGAGCGGCAACGCCCCGGTGGAGATGAAGTCGATCTTCATCGACCCCTTCTCCCCCATCCGCATGACCGAACCCTTGCCGTACTGCTTCTCGATCTGGCTCATCGCCATCTCGAGTGCCTTCTCTCGCTCCACGATGCTGTTCCCTTCGTGTGGATTGCGTGTGGCCGCCTGCCGGCAGCGATCGATGCGGTCATCCTGCCGACGGGGTGTGACAGGCTGGGATCGAACGACAGCATCGTAGTTACGAACAGGCGTTCGATCAAGGACCCTCGCTCGTTCGACCGAGCGTCGAGACCACCCGGTAGGTGGGCCCGGACGACGACAGCGAGCTCGCGACCAAGGTGACCTCACGAACCGGGAAGGTCGCCTCGATCCCCCGGCCCTCCACGCCGCTCGACACACCGCCACGGACCCGGGCGAGGGTGAGATGACCGCGGAACCGCCGGTGCTCCGGCGGCCGGCCGAGCGACCTGGTCGCACGCTGCACGGCCCAGGCCAGGTCGTCGAGGCCGGCGACGGGGATCGTGACCACGTCCCGGCCCAGCGTCTCGACCGCGGGCCCGAGCCGCACCTGCGTGCCGGTCGGATCGAGATCGGCCAACGCCTCGATCACCGGCGCCGGCTCGGCGCGACCGAAGAATCGCAACGTCACGTGCCACTGCGCCGGCGTCACCCACCGCACCCCCTCACGCTCGGGGCGCGGCAGCCGTTCGATCGCCGCGACGACGTCGGCCGGGGGCCAGATCGCCACGAACAGGCGCTCCGCGCTCGCTGACATCAACCCCCCGGGGGTCCCGCCTCCACGACCCGGCCCACCTCGGCCACGGTCGCCCCGGGATCGAACCCCGTCATCCACCAGGTCACGCCGGCGGCCGCGTACGGCGACGGGTCGTCGCCCGGATCACCCCCCGATGCCACCTCGAAGCCGTCGAGGCCACCCCGAAGGGAGGCGATGCGTCCGAGCACGTCGGCGATCTGGTCGGGCGTGAGCTCGATCGGGAAGAGGCCGTCGAACCGAGCCGCCCGCCGCAGCGGCGCGTCGTTCAGCGTTCGGGCGGCGAGCCAGATCGGGATCCGCGGTCGTTGCACGGGCGTGGGCAGGAACTGCACTCCCCGCGCGGTGAAGAACTCGCCGTCGTGATCCACCGGCTCGCCCGACCACAGGTCGCACAGCAGGTCGAGGCCCTCGGTGAGGAGTCGACCCCTCGCGGCCGGGTCGACGATCTCGCCGAACGCCGACAGCTCCCGGCCCGTATCGACCCCGAGACCCACTCCGAGCACGAGCCGCCCGCCCGAAAGATGGTCGAGGGTCACCGTCTCGCGGGCCAGGCGCTGCGGTCGGCGCCTCGCGAGCGGGGTGATCATCGGCCCGAGCCGGATCCGAGACGTCGCTTGCGCGACGGCCGCCAGCAAGATCCAGGCGTCACCGACGGGCCTCGGCGGATCGGGCCGGTTCACGTGGTCCCACAGGAACAGACCGTCCCAGCCGTGGGCCTCGATCCCCACCGCGAGCTCGACCAGCTCCGCCGGGTCGGCGAGGTCGTCGAAGGGCGGCAGGAAGAGCCCGTGGCGCATCTTTCTCATGGCCTCGACTGGATCAGCCGTCTCGGTCGACCAGCACGCTTCGCACCAGGCTGAGCAACGTGATCACCGAGAATTCGCGGACCTGGTCGCGCCCGCCGGGCAGCCGAATCTCGATCGAGTGCACGTCGTCATCGCCGACCGCCACGCCGAGGCACACGGTGCCGACGGGTCGGCCCTCCTGCTCGGCCGGGCCCGCGACACCGGTGGTCGCGATGCCCACATCGGCGCCGAGGAGCTTTCGCACCCCGAGCGCCATGGCGCGGGCGGCCTCCTCGGTGACCACTGGGCCCTCGGGCACGTCGAGCAGATCGAATTTCACGCGCGAGTCGTAGGCGACCACGTCGCCCACGAACACGTCGGACGCTCCCGGCACCGAGGCCAGCCGAGATCCCACCAGTCCCCCGGTCACCGACTCCGCCACCGCCAGGGTCCAGCCCCGGTCTCGGAGCGCGTCGAGCACCACCGACTCCATCGTCTGGTCGTCGATCCCGAAGACGAACTGACCGATGATCTTGCGCAGCATCGCCTCCTCGGCGTCGAGCACCGCCACCGCCTCGTCGTCCGAGTCGGCCTTCGCCGTGATGCGCACCTTCAACCCCTCGATGCCCGAGGCAAGGAACGCGAGCGTCGGATTGCCGACGGAGTCGAGCTCGTCGATGCGCTCGGCGAGCATCTCGGCCAGCCCCGACTCGGACTGGCCCCAGGTACGAAGCGTGCGCGACGCGATCACGGACGAGATCCCGGCCCGCCGGGCGAGGTCCGGAAGGATCTCCTTGGCCATCATCTCCTTCATCTCCCACGGCACACCCGGAACCGCGTAGATGATCTGATCGCCGAACGGGCACACGAGCCCGGGGGCGGTGCCCGGCTGGGTCTCGAGGAATTCGGCTCCCTCGGGTCGGTGCGCCTGGAGGAGGTTGTTGTCGGGCATGTTGCGATCGCGACCTCGGAACATCCACCGGATGAGGTCGGCGCGGTCCTCGTCGAACACCAGCGGCACGCCCATGACCTGCGCGATTCCCTGGCGGGTCAGGTCGTCCTGGGTGGGCCCGAGCCCGCCGCAGCAGATGACCGCGTCGCTGCGACGCAGTGCGAGCTCGATCGTGGCGGCGATGCGATCGACGTTGTCGCCGACCTTGGTCTGGAAGTGGCTGTCGATGCCGACGAGGGCGAGCTGTTCGCCGATCCAGGACGAATTGGTGTCGACGATCTGCCCCAGGAGCAGCTCCGTGCCGATGGCGACCACTTCACAGCGCATGGCGCCGAGGCTACGTGGCCGTGCTGCCAGGCCGCGCCGGGGCTCAGCGCCCCATGGTCGTCGCGGCGCGCCCGCCCGCCACGAGGTACTGCCCGCCACTGACCAACCCCGCGATCACGCCCAGCCACAACGTGGTGGTCGCGAGCCACTCGATGTCGTTGGTCGGTGGCAGCGTGATCCACCCGACCGCCCCGAGCTGGAGCAGCGTCTTGTACTTGGCGAGGCGCGACGCGGGCACGGCCAGCCCGCGGCGGACGTAGCGCGCCCGGAAGAGCGAGATCACGACCTCGCGGATCACGATCAGCCCGAACGGGATCCAAGAGAAGCGGCCCTCCCAGCACATGATCCCGATGCCACCGATCGCGAGGAGCTTGTCGGCCAGCGGATCGAGGAACGCCCCCGATCGGGTGGAGCCGTACCGACGGGCCAGGGTCCCGTCGAGCAGGTCGCTGGTCGAGAGCAGGAACCAGACCACGAGGAGCGGCCACGACGACTGGTCCGGAGCCTCGAGCATCATGACGAACGCGACCGGCGCGAAGGCGATGCGCAGCAGCGTCACGGCGTTGGCAGGGGTCAGGATCGCCCCGGGGCCGAACGTCGAGCCCCGGCCGAGGCCTCGAGCCAGCGGCTCGCCGGTCACGTTCGGACCGCCTCGAGGTCGGAGCCCTGCGCCGACACGAAGGTGACCTTGTGGAATTCGCCGGCCGTGAGGTCGTCGGGCACCACGATGATCCCATCGATCTCGGGCGCCTCACGATGCGATCGGGCCACTCCGGGCTCGTCGACGAGGACCTCGGCGGTCGTGCCGATCAGCGCGTCGCGACGCGCGGCAGTGATGCCGTCCTGCAGTTCACCCAGCTCTGCGAGCCGGTCGGCGATGAGCGACGGATCGACGTGGCCGTCGAGGGTCATCGCGTGGGTCCCCTCCTCCGGCGAGAACGCGAAGAAGCCGCACCAATCGAGCTCGGCCGCGGTGACGAAGGCCAGCAGGGCGTCGTGATCAGCTTCGGTCTCGCCGGGATAGCCGACGATGAAATTCGACCGGAACGCGGCGTCGGGCTCACGGCGTCGGATCGCGTCGATCCGCTCGAGGAACCTCGCGCCGTCACCCCACCGCCGCATCCGACGCATCAGCGGGCGCGACACGTGCTGGAGCGAGAGGTCGAAGTAGGGCATGCCGATGCCACACATCACGTCGATCAGACCGTCGGACAGGTCGGAGGGGTACAGGTAGAGGAGTCGGACCCGATCGACGCGCGCGGCGACCGTCTCGAGGAGCGGCACGATCGACCGCTCCCCCACGCCCTGGTCGCGACCGAAGGCCGCGAGGTCCTGGGCTACGAGCACCACCTCGCGCACGCCCAGCTGGTCGACCTCGGCGAGGATCGAATCGAACGTCCGCGACCGCTGTGGACCGCGGAAGCTCGGGATGGCGCAGAAGCCGCAGTTCCGGTCACAGCCCTCGGCGACCTTCACGTAGGCCCACGGGGCGGAGGACGCCGGCCGCGGGAGGTTCAGCAGGTCGAAGTCCGACAACGGCGCCGAGGCGACGGGGATCGCTGCCCGGCGGGTGCCGGCCGGTCCTGCGGACGGGACCACGGACGTGCCGAATTTCGCCACCAGGTCGACCTCCGGAAGCGCATCGGCCAACTCGGACCCGTACCGCTCGGCCATGCACCCGGTGACGACGAGCTGAGCGCCGGGCCGACGAACCTCGTCGAGGGCGAGCACGGTGTCGATCGACTCCTGCCGAGCCTGGTCGATGAACGCGCAGGTGTTCACGACGACGAGATCGGCCTCGTCGGCCGAGCCGGCAGCGTGCATGCCCTGGACCGTCAACGTGCCGACGAGCTTGTCGGAATCGACCTGGTTCTTGGGGCAGCCGAGGGTCTCGACCCAGTACCGGCGACCGGCATCGTTGGCGGCCATGACAGTCCAGCCTACGTGCGACACCCGCTCCCTACGCGGGAGGCGAACTGCCCGCCTCGGTTCAGCCTTCGAACGCGAGGCGCAGGCCCGGTCGCGACCATCGGGAGCGGAGCAGGCGCCCAGTGCCCGACGCGGTGATCCAGGCCGTGTGCCCGTCGTCACCGCCGAAGCAGATGTTGGTGACGATCGGGTCGTCGATCGCGTGGAACTCGACGGAGCCCCCATCGGGTGAGACCGAGGTGATCCCGCCCTCACCGAGCGTGGCGACGCACACCCATCCCTCGCCGTCGACGGCGAGCGAGTCGAAGAGGCGCATTCCGGGGGCGCCGTGGAGGAGCGTGCCGCCGGCGTTGAGCGGCATGCCCAGGGTCACCTCGCCCGGCCCGGTCACGTCCCATTGCCAGATGCGGCCGGTGTGGGTCTCGGCCACGTACAGCCGGTCGCCGGCCGGTGAGAGCCCGACGCCGTTCGGTGCATCGAGGGGGAACAGCACCTCGGTGATCGAAGAACCGTCGGGCATCCCGTAGTAGACGCCAGTGCGGTCGCTGGAGCGCTCGAGACGCGCCCCGTGGTCGGTGAACCAGATCCCACCGTGCGCGTCGAAGACGAGATCGTTGGGGGCACGGAGGGGGTTCCCGTCGCACTCGGTGTAGAGGTCCTCGACCGAACCGGTCTCGGGATCGACGCGCTGGATCGACCCATGGCCGGGCCACGAGGCTGGGACCGGGCCCGGCAGGATCAGGGCGCCGAGGTCGATGAAGTCGAAGACCCCGCCGTTGTTGGTGACGTAGATCATGCCGTCGGGGCCGACAGCGGCGCCGTTGGGCCCGCCGCCGCACTCCGCGATCACCTCGATCTCCCCACCGGCCGAGACCCGCGACAGCGTTCTCCGCGCGATCTCCACGAGCACGACGCTGCCGTCGGCCATCGCGATCGGGCCTTCGGGGAACTGCAGCCCGGTCGCGACGACCTCGTACTCCAACGTCGACTCGACCCGATCTGGAACTGACATTTGCGCACCCCCCGGTGACTGCGGCCCGGATGACCGGCGGCGCCAAGCTAACCGGGGTCAGGCGCGGGCCTGTTGCTCCTCGAGCTCCTCGACCGTCATCAGCACCGTCCGGGCCTTCGAGCCCTCCGACGGGCCGACCACGCCACGATCCTCGAGCAGGTCCATGATCCGCCCGGCTCGGGCGAAGCCGACCTTCAGCTTCCGCTGCAGCATCGAGGTCGAGCCGAGCTGCGAGCGGACCACGAGGTCCATCGCCTGGACCAACAGGTCGTCGTCGTCATCGTCGCCCGTCCCTCCGCCGGATCCCCCGCTGACGGCGCCGAGGTTCTCCTCGCCCTGCACGTCCTCCACGAACGCCAGCTCGGGCGCCTGACGACGCCAGTGCGAGACGATCTTGTGGACCTCTTTCTCCTCGACCCAGCATCCCTGGATGCGATTCGCGATCGACGAGGAGGGATCCATCACCAACATGTCGCCCTTGCCCACCAGCCGCTCCGCGCCACCCTGGTCGAGGATGACCTTCGAGTCGGTGGCCGACGCGACCGAGAAGGCGAAGCGCGCCGGGATGTTGGCCTTGATGACGCCGGTGATCACATTGACTGACGGCCTTTGCGTCGCGATGACGAGGTGGACGCCCACCGCGCGGGCCTTGGCCGCGATGCGGTTGATCGACTCCTCGACGTCGCGCGCCGCCACCATCATGAGGTCTGCGAGCTCGTCGACGACGACGAGCACGTACGGCAGCCGCTGGTACTCACGTTCCTCGCCGGGCTCGGCGACCAGCTCGCCGCGGTCGAAGGCCGAGTTGTACCCGGTGACGTCGCGGACGCCGACCTCCTCGAGCAGCTCGTAGCGCCGCTCCATCTCCTTGACCGCCCAGGCCAGCGCGTTGGCCGCCTTCTTGGGGTTCGTCACGACCTGCGTGAGCAGGTGTGGGACTCGGTTGTACTGCGTCAGCTCGACCCGCTTGGGGTCGATGAGGATGAGGCGCACCTGGTCGGGGGTGGCGCGCATCAGGATCGAGGTCATGATCGAGTTGATGCACGAGCTCTTGCCGGCACCGGTCTGCCCGGCGATGAGGATGTGGGGCATCGTCGCCAGGTTGACCATGACCGCCCGACCCTCGATGTCACGGCCGACCGCCACCTCGAGAGGGTGCGTGGCGCGATGCGCCTCGGGCGAAGCGAGGATGTCGCCCAGGGCGACGATCTGACGTCGGGTGTTCGGGACCTCGACCCCGATGGCCTGCTTGCCCGGGATCGGGGCGATGATGCGCACATCGGGCGACGCCATGTTGTAGGCGATGTCGCGCGACAGGTTGATCACGGCATTGACCTTCACGCCGACGCCGAGCTCGAGCTCGTAGCGCGTCACGGTCGGGCCCACGACCATGCCGACGAGGCGCGTCTGCACGCCGTGCTCGGCCAACGCCCCCTCGAGCTGTCGGCCCCGCGCCGTGACCGTCTCGGTGTCGATCTCCTGGCGACCCGACAGCGCCAACAGGTTCCGCGGCGGCAGCCGGAACTCCGAGCCCTCGACCGCGGTGCCGAGGCCGATCTCGAGCTGGGTGGTCTCGACCGGCGGACTGGGCGGCAGGACCAGCGTCGGCTCGGCCGGCTTGCGCCGCCGCGACTTCCTGGTCGAGTCCTTGTTCCCCTTGCCCTGCGCGTCCTGGTCGAACAGCGGCACCCGTGCCTCGCCACCCGATGCGCGGTCGGACCCGACGTCGTCGTCGTGACCGCCGACGCGGAACAGGTCACCGATCCACTGGCCCACCGCGGCGATACCGGGCAACGAGCCGCTACCGACCGACGAGAACATCGACTTGAGCGAACGGCCCGCGAGCAACGAGAGCGAGACGAGGCCGACCAGCACCAGCACCACGGCCGCTCCGGCGCCCCCGACGAGGCCGGCGAGAGGCGCAGCGGCGATTGCACCGACGTATCCGCCCGCGCCGGCGAAGGCGTCGAGCCCACCGACCTCGATCGACGGAGGATCGACCGCCAGGTGCAACAGGCCGGCGACCGACAGCACCAGCAGTGCGACGCCGAACCCACGGCGGATCGCCAGCAGGGCGGGCGCCTGCGGATCGGTGGAGGGCGTCTCGGACTCGTCGGAACGAGGCCCCCGGATCGCGAGGATGCCGCCGGCCACGAGTCCGAGTGGCACGAGGTAGCGCAGCACGCCCACGAAGGCGCCGATCAGCGCGGCGAGGCCCCGGCCGACCGGGCCGGCGGAGCTCGCATAGATCCCGAAGCCGGAGATGACGCCCAGCGCCACGAGGATGACGCCGGTCACGTCGTGACCGTGGCCGTCGAGCACCATCGACAGCCCCCGAGCCCTGGGCTCGGGTGGCGGCGAGGCACTGCGACGGGGAGCCGCGCGCCCGCCCGATGGGGCCGAACGGCGGGTCGGGGGCCGCTTCGAGGACGCGCGAGGGTTCGCCACTGTGGTCAGAGGCTAACGGAGAGTGGTGACGGTGAGGGGGAGCCGCGCGGCCACCTCGGCCGTGCCGGAACCAGCCCGCTCAGGCCTCGAGCACGACCGGGACGATCATCGGCCGGCGCCGGGTCAGGTCGCTGACGGTCGACCCAGCCGCGCGCCGCACGGCGCGCTCGAGCTGCGACACGTCGGCCTTGTCCCCCGACGCGAGCAGCGCGGACACGTCCTTGCGGACCCGCTCGGTGACCGCCTCCACCAGGTCGGCGGAGTCGTTGCGCTCGACCCATCCCCGGGTCGCGACCTCCGGGCCGCCCACCAGCTCTCGGGAGGCGAGATCGACGCAGATGATCGCAGCGACCACGCCTTCCTCGCCGAGGATGCGCCGCTCACCGATCGTCGAGGTCCCGACGTCGCCGATCGTGCCGTGCACGTAGACGTAGTCGGCGGGGACCCGTCCGGCCATCCGCAGACCGTCGTCATCGAGCACCAACTGATCACCGTCCTCGGCGACCACGATCTGCGACTCGTGCACACCCATGAGCTTGGCGAGCCGGGCATGCGCGACGAGGTGCCGGTACTCACCGTGCACGGGGACGAACCACGTCGGTCGTGCGACCGACAGGAACAACTTGAGGTCCTCCTGCTTGGCGTGACCCGTCGCATGGACGTCCTCGAGACCCGAGTGGACGACCTCGGCACCGAGGCGGATCAGGTTGTCGATCACCTTCGTCACCGCGTGCTCGTTGCCAGGGATCGGGTGCGAGCTGAGGATCACGGTGTCGTCGGGGGTGATCTTGAGCCAGCGGTTCTCGTTCCCGGCGAGCAGGGCCAGTGCCGACATGGCCTCGCCCTGCGAGCCGGTCGAGACCACGCAGACCTTCCCCGGTTCGTATGAGTCGACGTCGTCGATGTCGATGAGCGCGTCGTCGGGGATCGTCAGCGCGCCCATCTGGCGGGCCAACGTGATGTTGCGACGCATCGACCGGCCCAGCGGCGCGATCTTGCGTCGGAACGAGATCGCGGCGTCGGCGATCTGCTGGATGCGGTGAATGTGACTGGCGAAGCACGCGGTGATGACCCGGCGGCCCTCGTTCTCGTGCATCAGGTCATAGAGCACGCCACCGACGGACCGTTCCGATCGCGCGTGGCCGTGCTGGTCGGCGTTGGTCGAGTCCGACAACAGGAGCCGGATCCCCTCCCCTGCCGCCATCGCGCCGACCCGGGCCAGGTCGGTCAGCCTGCCGTCGACGGGCGTGAGGTCGAGCTTGAAGTCACCGGTGTGCAGGATCGTCCCCTGCGTGGTGTGGAACGCGGTCGCGAACCCGTGGGGCACCGAGTGGGTCACCGGCAGGAACTCGCACTCGAACGGACCGATGGTCCGCCGCTCGCCGTCGGCGACGACACGGAGATCGGTGCGCTTCAGCAACCCCGCCTCCTCGATCCGGCCCCGGGCCAGGCCGAGGGTGAGCGCGGAGCCGTAGAGCGGCACCTCGACCTCGCGCAACAGGAACGGCAGTGCGCCCACGTGGTCCTCGTGACCGTGCGTGAGCACCACGCCCTCGATCTGATCGGCGCGTTCGCGGATCCAGGTGAAGTCCGGGAGGACGAGGTCGACCCCGAGCATGTCGAAGTCGGGGAACATCAAGCCGCAGTCCAGTAGGACGATCCGACCGTCCTGTTCGAATGCGGCGCAGTTCCGACCGATCTCCCCGAGACCCCCCAGGAATGTGATGCGGATCTCTGACATCAGCTGAGCGCGTCGAGCACGGCGCGAGCCCTCTCTTCCAACCCCTCGGGCGCCTTGCCCAGCGGTGGTCGGCATTGTCCCACCTTCAGCCCCAGTACCCGCAGGATGGCCTTGGTGGGGATCGGGTTCGGCGCCTCGTCGGAGGCTTCGTAGTCGTACGAGGCGAGCAGCCCGGCGTTGACGCGCCGGGCGGTCGCGACGTCGCCCTTCTCGTACGCGGCGACCAGCTCGCCCATCTGGCGGCCGGCCCAGTGGCTCGCCACGCTGATCACGCCGACCGCGCCCACCGCCAGCAGCGGCAGCGTCAGCGCGTCGTCGCCGGAGTACAACTCGAAATCGCCAGGCAGGGCCGCCACCAGTCGCGCCGCGGCGACCGGGTTGCCGGCGGCGTCCTTCACCGCGACGATGTTCGGGACCTCCGTGACCAGCCGGACCAGGACCTCGGTGCTGACCTTCCGTCCGGTGCGGACCGGGACGTCGTAGAGCACGACCGGGAGCTCGGTGGCGGCGGCGACGGACCGGAAGTGGGCGTCGAGGCCGGCCTGTGAGGGACGGTTGTAGTACGGCGAGACGACCAGCACTCCGTCCACGCCCAGCGCTGCTGCGCGACGGGTCGCCTGGACCGCGTAAGCGGTGTCGTTGGAGCCAGTGCCGAGCAGGATCGGCACCGAGACCGCCTCGCGCACGACCTTGGTCAGCGCGACCTCCTCGCTGTCGCTCAGCACCGGGCTCTCGCCGGTCGTGCCGCAAAGCACCAGGCCGTCGCTGCCGGTCTCGACCAGCCAGCCGGCGAGGGTCGCGGCGGCATCGAGATCGAGCGCGCCCTTGTCGTCGAAGGGAGTGACCATGGCGGTGATGACCCGCCCGAACCTGGGTGACATGTCAGCCACGACCTCCTCGGTCGGACACGTTGCGATTGGATTCGCGGTGATCTGCCTGCGTCTCGGTGGCCCGGTCGCGGCCCAGGGTCGCGAGCAGGTCCTCGTGCAGCTCGAACCACACCGTGTGGTACGAGTCGATCACCGGCTTCGTCAACCAGTCAACGTCATTGGCGCGGACCCGGCCCAATGCGAAGGAGAGACGAGCGTCGTACTGGGCGAAGCGTGGGACCGGTGCCGACAACTCGTCCAGGATCGCCGACACGCGGGGGTGCAGGTCCTCGAGCCGGGCGATCACGGCCGAGTCGTGTTCGGGGTCCTGATGGTCGTTGAGCACCTGTTCACCGTCGAGCACCCGCAGCTGCCAGTCGGTGCACAACGCGAGGAACTCGGCGTTGAGCGGTTGGAACGCCCCGTAACCGGCCTCGGCGATGCCCCTCGCCCCGGCGCGGTCGAGCTCGGCGGCGAGCATGCGCTCGCCGGTGGAGCGACCCGCTGCGCTCAGCATCCAGCCGGTGAGCCGACCTTCGCGGTGGACGACCAGGCCGTCGTCGCGGCAGCGCGCGAGCGTGAGCTCGACAGTGGGGACGTCGAGTGCCCACCGGTTCGCAATGTGGTCCGCGGTGGCGAAACCGCTCAGCCGGAGCCCATGCAGCACGAGCATCGCCGGTCCGTCGTCCTCCGACATGACGTTCGACGCTAGCGCCGAGCGGTCGGAACCCTCACCAACCGTTCTGCGCTGCATCCAGAGGCGTGGGCGCCTCCGGGCGCAAGCACAGAACCGGCGTCAGGCGCTCTCGCGCTGGGCGAGCTCGTCGAGGGCGAAGGCCTCGTACTCCTCGCCGGTGTCGACCCAGTCCTCGAACTGGAT
>DATEEV010000203.1:0-4975 GCA_035281005.1 Microthrixaceae bacterium
GGTGCGAGGTTCGCCGTCCTGGTGGGCGACGACGAGCGAGCTGCCGGGACGGTGACGCTGCGCGACCTGCGCGGCGAGACCGGCCAACGATCCGTGGCGAGAGCCAGCCTGACCGACGAGCTGAGGAGCTTGCTGCCGTGACGACCCCTGCGAGTTCGGGCCCTGGAAGTTCGCGCCCTGCGAGCTCGCGAGCCACGGCGATGCGCACCCACCTCTGTGCCGAGATCGGCACGACCCACGTCGGCGAGCAGGTCGAGCTGTGCGGCTGGGTCGCGCGTCGCCGTGAACACGGCGAGCACCTGGCCTTCATCGACCTCCGCGACCACACCGGGCTCGTGCAGTGCGTGGTCGACGGCGCCCACGACCTGCGGAGCGAGTACGTCGTGAAGGTGTCCGGCACCGTGCGGCTGCGACCGGAGGGCACCGAGAACCCGAGCCTCGTCACCGGGGCGGTCGAGGTCGGCGACTGCACGGTTGAGGTGCTCTCGGCCGCCGAGCCCCCGCCGTTCCCGCTCGACGGTCGCATCGAGACCGACGAGAACGTGCGCCTTCGGTACCGCTACCTCGACCTGCGTCGGGAACAGATGCAGCGGAACCTCCGCACGAGGGCGACGATCAACAGCGCACTGCGCGCCGCCATGGAGGAGCAGGGTTTCGTCGAGATCGAGACGCCGATGCTGATGGCGTCGACACCCGAGGGCGCCCGCGACTTCGTCGTGCCGTCGCGGCTCAAGCCCGGCAACTTCTACGCCCTCCCGCAGTCGCCCCAGCTGTTCAAGCAGCTCTGCATGGTCGGCGGCGTCGACCGCTACTTCCAGATCGCCCGCTGCCTGCGCGACGAGGACCTCCGCGCCGATCGCCAGTTCGAGTTCATGCAGCTCGACGCCGAGATGAGCTTCGCGTCGCAGGAGGATGTGCTCGCCGCGATCTCCCACGCCGTCGACGCGGTCGTGACCGCCGTGACCGGCCAGCCGCTCGGCGACGTCGAGCGGATCACCTGGCTCGAGGCCCAGGAGCGCTATGGCTCCGACAAGCCCGATGTCCGCTTCGGCCTCGAACTGGTCGAGCTGACCGGGGTGTTCGCGGCCACCGAGTTCAAGGCCTTCCAGGCGCCGTGCGTGAAGGGGATCAGGGTGCCCGGCGGCGGTGACCTCACCCGCAGCCGGCTCGATGATCTCACCGACCGGGCCAAGCGCTGGGGCGCGAAGGGTCTCGTGTGGATGCGCGTGAAGGCGGCGGAGTCCGCCCCTGCTGGATCGGGGACAGTGGAGCTCGAGTCACCGGTCGCGAAGTTCCTGTCGGGCGACGAGCTGTCAGCCCTCGCGACGTCACTCGAGGCCGAGGCCGGCGATCTGCTCCTCCTCGTCGCCGACGAGCGGCCCCGCGTCCGCCACGTGCTCGGCCTGTTGCGCCTCGAGCTGGGTCGCCCGCCGGTGACCGAAGGTGGCCTTCACTTCCGTTGGGTTGTCGACTTTCCACTCTTCGAGTCGATCGACGAGGCCACCGGCCGGCCGGTGCCGGCCCACCACCCCTTCACGATGCCCCACGAGGACGACTGGTCGATCATCGACGAGGTCGTCGCCGGAGGTGACTCCGCCCGACTGCTCGACGTTCGGTCCCAGGCCTACGACCTGGTGCTGAACGGATGGGAGCTCGGCTCGGGCAGTGTCCGGATCCACCGCGGTGACGTCCAACAGCAGGTCTTCGACCTGTTGGGAATCGACGCCGAGGCGGCCGCCGCCAAGTTCGGGTTCCTCCTCGACGCCTTCCGCTACGGAGCGCCGCCCCATGCGGGCTTCGCGTTCGGCGTCGACCGCCTGGTCGCCCTGCTCGTCGGCGAGGAGAACATCCGCGAGGTCATCGCGTTCCCGAAGACCCAGTCGGGCGGTGACCCGTTGACCTCGGCGCCGTCAGCGCTCGACCCCGCCGCGCTCGACGAGCTCGGGTTGCGGGTGCTGCCCCGGCCCACCTGAACCGCCCCGATAGCCTGACTCGAATGGCGGTCGACCTGTTCGAAGCCGCGGCCGAGGGTGTGCTGGAAGAGGCCGCCCCGCTCGCCGAACGTCTCCGACCCCGCACGCTCGACGAGGTGGTCGGCCAGCGCGAGGTCGTCGGCCCGGACGGGACGCTGCGTCGCCTCCTGCGTGCCGGTCGCCTGCCGTCGGTGATCCTCTGGGGCCCGCCCGGCGCCGGCAAGACGACGATCGCGAGGCTGGTCTGTGACGACCGCAACGACGTGTTCGTGCCGCTCTCCGCGGTGACGGCCAACGTCGCCGACATCCGCCGCGAGGTCGACGCCGCGACCCACCGACTGGGGGCGAACGGGCATCGCACCGTCGTGTTCCTCGACGAGATCCACCGCTTCACCCGGACTCAGCAGGACGCGCTGCTGCCCTCGGTCGAACGGGGGGTGCTGTCATTGGTCGGGGCGACCACCGAGAGCCCGTGGGCGACGCTCGTCGGCCCGCTGCTCTCCCGATGCACCGTGTTGCAGCTCCACCCGCTCGACGAGGCCGACCAGCGAGCGCTGCTGGCCCGCGCGGCTACGGCGACCGGCGCCACGATCTCCGAGCCGGCGGCGCAGCTCGTGGTCGCGACTGCTGACGGTGACGGGCGAAAGCTGCTCACGATGATCGAGGTGGCGGTCGAGGTGGCGCGGGGTCAGGGTCGTAGCGAGGTCTCCGAGGCCGACGCCCGACACGGCCTGGGGGCGGGCGATCTCCGCTATGGCACCGGCGCTCACTACGACGCGGCGAGCGCCTTCATCAAGTGGATGCGCCACTCGCGGCCCGAGCAGGCGATCGCGTGGCTGGTCCACATGCTCGACGGTGGCGAGGACCCCCGGTTCCTGGCGCGTCGGATGGTCATCTTCGCGAGCGAGGACGTCGGTCACGCCGACCCCCGCGCCCTGCTGATCGCGGATGCCGCGGCGCGGGCGGTCGAGTCGGTCGGCCTCCCCGAGGCCCGCTACAACCTGGCCCAGGCTGCGGGCTACCTGGCCCGGGCGCCCAAGTCGAACGACGTGGTCCACGAGCTCGACGCCGCGGCGCACACCGAGCGCGTGCTCCCCCCCGAGATGGGAGGAGACCCGCTGTGAGCGCGATCGAGCTGACGGCCGTGCTGCTGGCGGTGGTGGCGCTGGTGACCGTGGCGATCCTGGCACTGGTGTGCGCACGGCTCGTCTCGATCACCCGCGAGCTGCGACGAGCGCTCGACGAGGTGACCAGGACCGTCGCGCCTGCTGCGATCGACCTTCGCGACGCGGCCGACCGGGCGTCAGGTCAGGTCGACCGCCTCGACGACCTCGTACGGACGACGGGCCACATCACCGAGACCGTCGACACCGCGACCCAGGTGACGTTCCGGGCGCTCGCGAATCCCGTGATCAAGGGCGCAGCCATCGCCTCGGGTACCTCTCGGGCGGCACGCCGGCTGCGTGGTCGGGAGAGCGGTCGCGATGGCGGCCGGGAACCCGGCCAGGGGACCGGCTGAGGTGTTCAAGCGGATCAAGTGGTTCGGCGTCGGTGTCGCGGCGGGGGTCGGTGGCACCGTTTGGGCGCACCGCAAGGTGCGCGAGCAGATGGACAAGGCCCGACCCAGGCAACTGGTGAGCACGGCCACCGGTGTGGCGGGGCGCGTCGGTGACGTCGTGCGCGACGCCGTCGCCGAAGGTCGCGCTGGAGCCCGCGAACGCGAGAACGAGTTGCGCTCGCGGATCGAACCATCCCAGTCACCACCGCTGCGTGGCCCGTCGCCACCGCTGCGTGCCGTCGGCGGTCGCGCCGAGGGCACCTCCGCAACGCCTCGAGGGGGGCCACCGGGGCGGCGTTAGGCTGGGTGGTCCTATGCGTGCCAACGAGCTCCGCCGCGCCTTCACCGGCTTCTTCGCGGAGCGCGGGCACACGGTGGTGCCGTCGGCCAGCCTGATCCCGCACGATCCGACGGTCCTGTTCACTGTCGCAGGGATGGTCCCGTTCAAGCCGTACTTCGTCGGCGACGAGCCCGCCCCGTGGCCGCGGGCCACCAGCGTGCAGAAGTGCGTCCGCGCCGGCGGCAAGCACAACGACCTCGACGAGATCGGGCGGACCAGCCGCCACCTCACGTTCTTCGAGATGGCGGGCAACTTCAGCTTCGGCGACTACTTCAAGGAGCTGGCGATCCCCCTCGCCTGGGAGTTCATCACCGAGGTGCTCGGCCTCGACCCCGAGCGGCTCTGGGTGACGGTGCACCTGAGCGACGACGACGCCGAGGTGATCTGGCGCGACACCGTCGGCGTGCCCGCCGAGCGGATCCAACGCCTCGACGAGGACAACTTCTGGAAGATGGGCGACGTCGGGCCCTGCGGTCCGAGCTCGGAGATCTTCTGGGACAAGGGCGCGGCATACGGCCCGGACGGTGGTCCCGAGCACGGCGGCGAGGAGCGCTTCGTCGAGATCTGGAACCTCGTGTTCATGCAATTCGAGCAACAGAGCGACGGCTCGTTGGTCCCACTGCCGAAACCGTCGATCGACACCGGCGCGGGGCTCGAACGGATCCTGAGCGTGCTCCAGGGTGTCGACTCGGTGTTCGACCTCGACGAGATCCGACACCTCATCTCCGTGGCCGAGCGACTGTCGCGCGTCGCGTACGGCACCGGCGAGGCGACCGACGTGTCGCTGCGGATCGTGGCCGAGCACGCCCGCACGATGACGTTCCTCGTGTCCGACGGCGTCTTCCCGTCCAACGAGGACCGTGGCTACGTCCTGCGACGGATCATCCGACGCGCGATCCGCCACGCCTACCTGCTCGGCGTCGAGGACGTGATCCTGCCCGAGATGGTCGACGACGTCGTCGCGACGATGGGCCCGGACTATCCCGACATCGTCGCCAACCACTCGTTCGTCCGTCAGGTGATCGAGCGCGAAGAGGTCCGCTTCCGCGAGACGCTGAAGACCGGATCGGCCATCCTCGACAACGAGCTCGCCGCGCTGTCGCC
>DATEEV010000204.1:0-13330 GCA_035281005.1 Microthrixaceae bacterium
TGGGATGGACCGAGGTCGACCGCCCGCTCGTGGAGGTCGCGCCGGCGACGGCGGGACGCATCGAGGAGCAGATCGCGGCGTTCGTCGCCGAGCGGATCCAGGATCGGTCCACGATCCAGGTCGGCATCGGCGCCATCCCGAACGCGATCCTCGCCCACCTCCACGACCACCGCGACCTGGGCGTCCACACCGAGCTGTTCTCCGATGGCCTCGTCGATCTCGTCGAGGCCGGCGCGGTCACCGGCGCCCACCGCGCCGTGAGCACGGGCCGGTCGACGACGACGTTCGCTCTCGGCACCCGCCGCACCTACGAGTTCATCCACGAGAATCCCGCGGTCGAGCTGATGCCGGTGGAGATCGTCAACGACCCACGCGAGATCGGACGAGAGCCGCGATTCGTCTCGATCAACGCCACCCTCGAGGTCGACCTGTTCGGGCAGTGCGCGTCGGAGACCCTCGGCGGCCGGTACTGGTCGGGCTCGGGCGGCCAGGCCGACTTCGCCCGCGGGGCCATGTACTCACCGGGTGGTCAGGGCTTCGTCGTGCTCCCCTCCACCGCGAAGGGAGGCACGGTCTCGCGCATCGTCGCCCAGCTCGGCGCCGGGCAGGTCGTCACCACGCTGAAGAACACCGTCGACCACGTCGTGACCGAGCACGGGGTTGCGAAGCTCCGCGGCCGATCACTGCGAGAGCGGGCCCTCGCGCTGATCTCGGTCGCCCATCCCGACCACCGCGACCGGCTGCGTCACGACGCGCACCTCATCGACGCGATCTGAACGCGCGATCTGGTGGTCTCACGGTCGCGTCAGTCGTCGCCAGGCTCGCCCGGGAGCTCGTGCTCGTGAAGCTTTCGCACCCGTGGCGGGGCCTTCGCCCGCCACGCGTCGCAGATCAGCTCGGTGAGCTCGTCGACGTCGACCGCCGGCAGGTGGACCAGCACGATCGGGTACCCGTCGTAGTGCGGCGTCGTGAAGAACTTCTCGGAATCGGAGGCGAGCAGCGCCTCCTTCTCGTCGAGGTCGCCGACGAACACGACCAGCCCACCCTCCGCCTCGGTGCGGATCCGGAGGAATCCCTTGTCCTTCACGCGGAACCCCGGCGTGTTGAACCAGGGCTTCTCGATCGTCTCGGGCAACGAGAGCGCGATGCGGCGGACGTCGTCCTCGGTGGCCATCGCGGATGAGGCTACGACCGTGGCGTCAGGCGCGTCGGAGCAACGCCGAGGCGACCTCGACGCACTCCTCGAAGGCCTCGAACGCCGCCTGCGTCGGCTCACGCACCGCGGCCACGCGCACGACCGGCACTCCGCCCTCGGCCGCCGAGCGGTCGAGCATCAGGTTGTCGGCCAGGCCGAATCCCTCGACCATCGACCCATCCACCTCCACCCGCTGGTCATAGTCGGCCTCGGCGCCGGTGTAGCCGAAGACCGGGATCCGCCGGGCGTACAAGAAGCCCACCTCGAACGCGGTGCCCACGTCCGCGCTGGGCCCTCGGAACGGCGTGAGGTTCGCGATCCCCGCGGCGCACTCGCGCATCATCGCCACGCACCCCTCGAAGATCAGCCGCCCCTGCTCGGCCCGCGGTCGCGACGACAGATCGTCGGGCAGGGGCGCGTCGAGTGGGAACCGACCGTCGAGGCCGTGACGGGCACAGAGCTCACGCTTGACGCGCCCGATCTCACCGGCGCCGGGGAGGAAGACGTCGGGCCCGGCCAGGTAGACCGGAATCACTCCCACCAGGGAGCGTCGGCCGCGTCGCCGCAGCCCGGGTTCGAGTGCATGTAGTAGTCGTCCCGCCCGACATCGAGCACGACCTGGGTCGTGCGGTCAGGATCGTTGAGGAGGATGTCGTTCTGGCCCTGGTCGGTGACATGCCCGGTGCCGTCGGAGTGGGGGGCACAGCCGGCGACGGCACCCATCGCATGCAACATCTCGTGCGCGATCACGAACGGTGGACCGGCGAGGAATGGGTCCGCCACGTTCGCGTCGCAATTGGAGAAGCTCGGCGTGTAGATCACGGCGAACCCGGTGAGCGCCTCGCCACACAGGGCGAAGCCAGGTGGCGCGGGCGGCTCGAACGAGCCGAACACGAGCGCCGCGTCGTCGCCGGCGGGCATGTCCCGCGGGACCATCTGGTTGAAGATCCCCGCGTACGGGTTGGGGTTGCCCGGGTCGCCATAGCTCTCGATCTGGGCGCGGGTCAGGGGCAGGCGGAACTCGCGCACCACCACCTGACCTCCGGCGCGCTCGTAGCGCGGTCGGCGACCGCCGGTCTGCGACGCGAACCACGCGTCGACGGTCGCGAGCCACGACCGGATGGCACCGGGAAGCGCCGGGTTCGACGCCTCGTCGCTGCCGTAGACCGCGTACACCTCGAAGAACGGGAACCCGGTCGTCGCGGGCGGAGGCACGGGCGGCGGCGCCGGCACGAGGGCAGCCGCGTGCCGAGCCGCCTCTTCCGCCTCTGCCTTCTTCGCGGCCGCGACCGCGAACAGGAACTTCGCGTAGGCCGCCTTGGTGATCACCCGTGTCCAGCGGCCACGCCGGCATTGCAGGACGTAGGTCGAGTCGTATCCCCACGCGTTCGCCGTCCGGCAGCGCGTACCTGCCCGCGCGGACTGGCAACTTGCCAGGGTCGAAGCGGCGACCAGCACGACCAGCACCACCGCGGCGACGCGCAGCCTCGATCGTCTCCCAGACGTTCCCATCGCCGACAACGCTAGGCCACGGATCCGGGGTGGTCGCTACGCCCCTCGGCCCGGGGATGCTCGTCCGGGACACCGGCAGGGACAGCTCAGGCCGGCAGCTCCCCCGGCACCACGCGAAGCGGCTTCACGGCGCCTCCTCGGACGACACCCAGAACCGCGGCAGCCCCGATGCGGTCCGCCACCAGTAGCTGTTGGAGGTCGCGAACGCCGGTGATCGGATGGTCGTCGAGGTCGACCACGACGTCGCCGGGGAGCACCCCGGCGTCGGAGGCCGGGCTGCCGTCGACCACCGACGTGACCGCGAGACCGTCGGTCCGGCCGAGGCGCTCGGCGAGGTCGCGACCGAGCGGTCGACTGCCGCCACCCAATCCGAGCCAGGCGCGCCGCACCCGACCGTCGGCGAGCAGTGAGGCGATCACGCCCTTGCTGAACGAGTTGATCGGCACGGCCAGCCCGAGGCCCTGGCCGATGAACGGGCCCACGACCGCGGTGTTGATGCCGACGACGCTGCCAGCGGCGTCGGCGAGCGCGCCTCCCGAGTTGCCCGGGTGCAACGCAGCGTCGGTCTGGATCACGTTGTCGATCAGGCGCGTGTGGCGGCCCTCCGACGTCGCCATCGAGCGGCCCAACCCACTCACGACCCCGGCGGACACCGAGCCCGCGAAGCCAAGCGGGTTGCCGATCGCCACGAGCAGCTGGCCCACTCGGAGCTGGTCGGCGTCACCGAGCGGTGCGGCCGTCAGGTCACCGCCGTCGACGCGGATCACACCGAGATCGGTGAGGGGGTCGACGCCGATCACCGAGAACCTGGACTCGCGGCCGTCGACGAAGGCCGCGGTCCCGCCCAAGGCTCGTCCCACGACGTGGGCAGAGGTGATCGCGAAGCCGTCGATGCTGAACGCGACGGCGGAGCCCGCACCTGCCATCCGACCACGGCCGTCGCTCACCCGGAGGGCGGCGACGCTGGGCGACAGGCGCTCGGTCACCCCGACCACGATCGCCGAGTACGCATCGAGCGGACTGGGCGATGCCGGCCCGGCGTCGAGCAGGCTCGACGCGGCGGGCTCATCCGGTACGACGGGCTCAGCCAGCGTGCTCATGCGTTGCCCTCTTCCCGGGGCGCTTCGTCGGTGAAGTCGACGCTGACGGTGAGCTCCTCGGCGCCGCGCACCACCGCGAGCTCGAGTGGAGTGGTGGCGTCGTGTGCGTCGAGCACCTCGAAGAGGTCATCGGCGACGGTCAGGTCCCGACCGGCCGCGCGGACCAGGAGGTCACCGGTGGTGATGCCGGCCCGACCTGCCGGGGAGCCCGGCTCGACGCCGCGGACGAGCAGTCCGTCGAGCTCGGGCAGTCCGACCGATCGGCGGAGCTTGCGGGCCACCGGTGCCGGTGCGATGGCGATGCCGAGCGTGAGGCGTTCGACGGAGTGACCGGCGGAAAGTGATGCGATCCGCTCACGCAGCTCGTCGTCGGCCGCCAGCGCGAGGTAGAAGCCGTCGCCGACGCGATGGGTGTTGATGCCGACGACCTTGCCCGACCGGTCGACCAGCGCCCCGCCCGACGAGCCTCGCGCCAGGGGCGCGGTGTGCTCGACGCTGCCGGGGATCGGCCGCCCGCCGGGGCCGCGGAACGGGCGGTCGGTGCTGGCGACCAGCCCGAGGCTGATGCGGCCCCCCCGCAACCCGCGAGCCGCACCGAAGACCACCGAGCCGATCTCGGTCGTGTCGGTCGCGAACTCCACCGGGGACGCGGACCCGGTGTCGACCTCGAGCACGGCGAGGTCGCCGTGGGGATCAGCTCCGACCACGGCGGCCTGGACCGATCGGCCGTCCGCGAAGGTGACCTGAGTGGTGCGGTCTCGCAGGTTGTGGGCGTTGGTGAGGACCCGCCCGGGCGCCACCACGACGCCTGACCCTCGGCCATGCCGGCCGATGCTGACGACGGAGGGCAGCACACGCGCGGCGATGTCGCGGCCGGCTGACTCGAGTGACGCGAGGACGCTGTCGCCTGAAGGGCCGCCGTCACCAAGGGGATTCTCGATCTGAGTGCTCATGTCGGAGTACCCTAACGAGTCACTTGCAAATTGCAACTCACTAGTAGCCGTCGTGAGGACCGATCTTGGAACCTGAACCCTCACCACTCCACGAAGCCCTGGCGCGCATCGGCGACCGCTGGACGCTGCTCATCGTCGCCGCGTTGCTGGACGGCCCGCGACGATTCGGGGAGCTGTCCGACGAGGTCGGCGGCCTCGCCCCGAACGGCATCGCCCCCAACGTCCTCACCAAGCGACTCCGCCAGCTCGAGGCCGACGGCATCGTCGTGTCGAGCCCCTATTCGCGGCGTCCCCTCCGCGTTGCCTACGAGCTGACCGGTCCGGGTCGCGAGCTCGCCGGGGCGCTCGCCCTGCTCACCACCTGGGGGCAGCGCCACACCGACGGCGAGGACACCGGCCACCACGCCGCCTGCGGGACCACCCTGGAGGCCAAGCCGTGGTGCCCGACCTGTGACCGCGTCGTGGACGAGCCCGAGGTCAGCCAGGAGATCTCGCTCTAGATCGCGATCTCGCTCTGAACGCGAGTCTCAGGCGATCGCGCGCCGGTTGAGCGGGTTCGCGAGGAGCGCGTCCGGAAGTCGCGGCAACACGGTGCGGGTCACGCGCTTGGTCCCCCGCAGCACGCGCCGCGGCGCGTCGCCGAGTCGCGGCAGCCCGAACTCGCGACTCAACCGATCGCCGAGCAGGTCGACGGTCACCCACGACACCGGCACGAACAGTGGGCGCGGCGCCCACCACACGTGCGGTCGCAGCACCTCGCGGGCGACCCGCCGAGCGTCGTCGGTCACCTCGAGCGACCGAGCCGTGTCGGCCACGTAGGCGTCGAAGGCGTCAAGGTCGCGCGGGATCATCGCCTCGGGTACTCGGAAGGCCCGCGCCAGCTCCGTCGACTCGAGGTAGTAGCGGCGGCGCTCGTCGGGGCGAAGCTCGTGGACGTAGCGCCGCTCGACCTCGAGCGCGACGTGGATCAACGTCGCCCACACCCACAGCTGCAGGTCCGGTTCGAGGGCGCGGTACTCGATGCCGTCAGCGCGGGTGCCCGTGATCCCGCGGTGCACCTGTCGAAGTTGCGCCAGCACTTCCTCACGTCGCTCCGGCGACCCGAAGGAGATCGACAACATCGCGAGCAGCGTGCGCTCCAGTCGCCCGAACGGATCCGTGCCGTAGGTGCTGTGGTCGGCCACGCCGGCACCGACCGACGGGTGCGCGACCTGGAGGAGCACCGCGGCCGGGCCGCCGGCGAGCACCGGCCACCGGCTCACGAGCTTCCATGACACCGAGCCCTCGTCGAAGAGGGCACCGGTTGCGGGGCGAGGCACGATCGTCAGCAGGTCACAGAGCCTGCACGATCGACGAAAGCCGATCCAGCTCACCGAGGTCCGCGGTGGTCGGCACCAACTGGATCTCGTCGAAGCCGAGCGATGCCGCGTCGCGGATCGCCGCCCGAACCGCATCGGCGGAGTGGGCCGTGCACGAGGCGGCGAGCGCGTCGGCGAGCTCGGGGCCGAACACGCCGAGGTAGTCCCGGGCGTACGAGCCCAGCCTCTCGGGGCCGTCGTCGCCGACCGCGAACCAGAAGCTCGTCATCCGGTACGGCTCGGACGTGCGACCGGCCTCGTGCCAGGCGCGGTCCATCCGATCACGGCTCGCCTCCAGCGCGGCCCGCGACGGGTCGGTCTCGAACCCGGCGATGCCGTCGGCCCATCGGGCGGACCGGGCGAGCGACTTCGGGCCCATCGCCCCAGAGAGGATCGGGATGTGAGCCTGCACGGTGGCCGGTCCGACCGGGTCGAGGCCGTCAGCGGGCGCCTCACCCGCCCACAGGGATCTGATGCTCGCGACCTGCGCGTCGAGCCGGTCGAAGCGTCGCTCAAACGGGCTCCCGACGGCCTCGTAGTCCTCGCTGCGACCCCCGACCCCGACCCCGAGGGTGACCCGGCCCCCCGAAAGGACGTCGAGGGTCGCGGTCTGCTTGGCGACCCAGACGGCGGAGTGCAGCGGCAGGACCACGATCGTCGAGGCGATCCGCACGCGTTCGGTCACCGCGGCCGCCGCGGACAGCACCGAGAACAGCTCGAGGTTGTGATAGGCGATCCGCTCGCCGAAGCCGATGGTCGAGTACCCGTCGCCCTCGATGCGCCGGCACCAGCCGAGCACCGTCTCGCGATCGAGGCCGGACAACATGGTGGGCAACGACAGGCCGATCTTCACGGCCGGCGACGTTAGGCCTCCGTCCGGCACAGTGTCAGTCCGGGACGATGTCAGTCCGGGACGATGCGCACCTCGTAGAGCAACGGCCACCGCTTGCCGGTCAACCACAGGCGATCGTCGGGGTCGCCCGGGCGGTGGGCGATGCCGTTCAGGACCGCTTGGGGATCGGTCAGACCGTCGGGCTCGATGCTCGCCGCGTCGATGACCATCTCGACGCGGCCGTCGTCGGGATCGATCACGACGATCTGGTTGGTGTGCCACACGTTGGCAAGGATCCGCCCACCGACGGATTCGAGCTCGTTGAGCTTGTCGACCGGCTCGCCGTCGACGGTGACCTCGATCTCGTCGACCGGCTCGAAGGTCGCCGCGTCGCGGATGGTGAGCGTCGACGAGCCGTCGCTCTGGATGAACCGGCCGTCATGGGTCGTCAGGCCCCATCCCTCACCCTCGTAGGAGCAGCGGCCGACCTCGACCAGATCATCCGCGCTCCATCGCAGCGCCACCCCCTCCTGCCAGGTGAGCTGGACCAGTTCGTCGCCGACCGCCGCCAAGCCTTCGCCGAAGAGCGCGGGATCGAGGGGTGCTCGCCGCAACACCATCGACGGGCCGAGCTCGCGGACCTCGCTCTGCCCATAGTGGCCGATGCTCTCGAACAATCGTCCCTCGTCGTCGAACACCAGGCCCTGGGTGAACGCGTCGGTGTCGTGAGGGACCGACGACACGACCTCGAGGTGGGCCGTGGGCGCGCCGTCGACCACTCCGCCGTCAACGTCGCCCGAACACCCGACCAACAACAGGCAGACGGCGAGCGAACCCCGCAGGGACCACATCGGGCCCACCGTAGACTCGCTGCCATGCCCTCGACCCCCACCCCCTCGACGGTCGACGGTCGTCGTCTCCGCCTCGCCAACGTCTTCAACTTCCGCGACCTCGGTGGTCACCGGACCCGATCCGGCGGCGTGGTCCGCGACGGGGTGGTGTTCCGAGCCGATGGCCTCAACCGTCTGGGCGAGGCCGACGTGGAGGCGCTCCGGCCGCTCAACCTGCGCACCGTCGTCGACCTCCGCACCACGACCGAGCGCGACGACCACGGCATCGCACCCGAGGCGCTCGGAGTGGATGTCGTGCACCTGCCGGTGATCGCCGAGCTGTGGCCCCACGACGGCGCGCACGACGCCGCGCCCGTCGACTACCTGATCGAGCGGTACCTCGAGATGACCGAGGACGTGGGCGCAGTGGCGATCGCCTCGGTTCTGAAGCTGCTCGCCCGCGCCGAGCCCGAGGCGGTGCCGCTGGTGTTCCACTGCTCCGCCGGCAAGGACCGCACCGGGGTGACCGCGGCGGTGATCCTGTCGGTGCTCGACGTCGACGAGGCGACGATCGCGGAGGACTACCACGTGACCGCCGGCGCGATGACCGACCTCGTCGAGTGGCTCCACACCAACGTGCCCGAGTCGATCGACGCCATGGCCGACCAGCCCGACGTCTTCCTGGCCTGCCCACCGGAAGCCATGGCGGGGTTCCTCTCCACGATGGTCGAGCGCCACGGCTCGATCGTCGACTACGTGCGCTCGATCGGGGTCGACGTCGCCGAGATCGACTCGCTGCGCTCGCGACTCGTTCTCTGACTCGTTCTTCGAGGAGAACAGCCCGAGGTCGTGGCAGGCTCCCTGAATGAGCGATTCCACCCCGTTGCAGGGCCCGACCACCGGGCTCTCCCCCGCCGACGACCTGCCGCTGCACCAGACATCCGAGCCGATCCGCCACGTGGCGTCGACCGATCGGAACTTCTACGACCGGTACTACTTCAACCTCCACGGGTCGTCCGATGAGCTGTTCTGCGTCGTTGGCGTGGGCCAGTACCCGAACCTCGGCACGCAGGACGCCTTCGTGGCCGTGCGTCGCGGCGACGAGCACCGCGTCGTTCGCGCATCGAAGGAACTGGTCGACCGCTCGGACTCCACGATCGGGCCCATCGGCGTCGAGGTGCTCGAGGGCCTGCAGCGCCTGCGGGTGGTCGTCGAACCGAACGAGTGGGGCATCGCGGCCGATCTCACGTGGGACGGAGCGATGCCCGCATACCTCGAGCCGCGGCACTTCGTGCGCCGTTACGGCCGGGTGCTGTTCGACTCGACCCGGTTCGCGCAGACCGGTCGTTGGACGGGAACGCTCAGCGTCGGCGGCGAGACCTTCGACGTCACTCCCGACCGGTGGTGGGGCACCCGCGACCGGTCGTGGGGAATCCGGCCGGTCGGCGAGGGTGAGCCTCCCGGCATCCGCGCCGCGGTCAACGAGCTGTTCGCGTTCTGGAACTACGCGCCGATGCAGTTCGATGACTTCTCGATCCTCTACATCTGCCAGGAGGACGAGCACGGCGAACGGGAGCTGGAGGAGGCGGTACGGATCTGGCACGACCCCGACCGCGCGCCGGAACAGCTCGGCCGTCCCGAGCACCACCACCGCCTCGTGAGCGGGACCCGCGAGATCGAGGGCTCCATGCTGTCCTTCCCTGCCGCTCCCGGCGGCGGCCTCGAGATCGATGTCGAACCGCTGCTCGCCATGCACCTGATGGTCGGCACGGGCTACGGCCTCGAGCCGCACTGGCGCCATGGCATGTGGCAGGGCCCGCTGGTGGTCGAGGGCGAAGTGCTGAAGGTCGACGACCCGCGCATGTGGGGCCTCGTCGACACGGTGTCCCGGTTCACCTGCCGGGGTGGCGACGTCGACGGCAGCGTCGGTCACGGCCTGCACGAGTACTTCTTCCTCGGCGACTCCCCGCGCTACGGGTTGTCGGCCGGTGGCGGGGCACCCTGAACCGCGTCGCCGCTCGCGGCGGAGCGCATGAGGACAGCGTCGCCGCTTGGGACGGAGCGCAACGAGATCCAGTGCCTCAGCCGCGGCGATACGACGTGACGGCCTCGACGTGGTGGGTGTGGGGGAACAGGTCGACGAGGGTGACCGAGTCGAGGGTGTAACCGGCTCGTACCAGCGCCCCGGCGTCGCGGCCCAGTGACCCCGCATCGCAGCTGACGAGCACCACGACATCGGCTCCGGTGCCGGCGATCGTGGCGACGCCCCGCTTGCCGAGGCCTTCCCGGGCGGGATCGGCGATCACCACGTCGACGGCCTCGGGCGTCCAGGTGTCGACGGGGTGTCGCACGACCCTCGCCGCGGGGCCGAGGTTCACCTCGGCGTCGGCACACGAGCTTCGGCTCCACTCGACCGCCACCACCGAACCCGCGTCGACGGTCCCGGCGAAGAGGCCCACACCGGCGTACAGGTCGGCCAGGCGCTCAGGCGTGCCCGCGAGGCGCGCGACGTCGCCGCGCACGACCTCGATCAAGGCCTCGGCTCCGTCGGGTCGGCTCTGGAAGAACGACCTCGACGAGATCCGCCATCGTCGACCGCCGACGAGCTCGTGGATGAACCCCGACCGGCGCAGACCCCGGCCGCGTCCGGGTCCGACCACCACGACGTCGTCCGGCACGCTCACCTCGAGCCGGTCGCCGGCCTCACCCTTGCTCGGGGTCAGCTCGACCAGCCGCTCGCCGGTTCGGGCGCCGACCCGGATCGAGACCTCGTCGCAGCCGACGAAGCGACCCTCGACGAGGATCTCCTCCACCAGCGGGTGCGCGACGAGGCAGTCGTCGGGCACCACCACGTCGTGGCTCCGGCGCTTGCGATACCCGGCGCGACCGTCGGCGACGGCGAGCCGTACCGATGTCCGGAACCCCTCGGCCGGCAGCTCGACGGTGCGCATCGCGGGCGTCTCGACGTGCCCGATGCGTTCCAGCGCGTCCGCCACGACCCGGAGCTTCATGTCGCGTTGCGTCGTCAGGGCCGCGTGCTGCAGGTCGCAGCCCCCACAACGCGGCTCGGTCGGCGTGCCGATCCACGGACAGGGCGGCGTCACCCGCTCGGCAGCCGGCTCGATCAGCTCGACGAGCCGACCTCGGGCGAATCGGGGGTGGGCCTCCACGATCTCGACCTCGACCAGCTCGCCCGGCAGGGCGCCGGCCACGAAGGTCGCCCGCCCGTCGGCGTCGCGACCCACCGACTCCCCGCCGGTCGCCGGCCGCTCGACTCGCAGGATTCGCCGATCGGGGTCCATGGCACGAGACGGTAACGTCGCCAGCGTGCCCGACACGCAGACGATCCTGATCCGCGTGAGCGGGCCCGATCGCCCGGGCATCACCTCTCGGTTGATGGACGTGCTCGGCGAGCTCGGCGCGACCGTCGACGACGTCGAACAGGTGGTGATCCGACGCCACCTCACCCTGGGGTTGATCGTGCGCCTGCCGGCCGACGCGTCGATCGACGCGCTGCGCTCGTTCGCCGAGGCCTCGTTCGGGCGCGACTCGGGCCTCAGCATCGACGTGGGCCCGGTGGACACCACCCCCACCGAGCGGGCGCTCGGCGTGGTCGTCACCGTGCTCGCGCCCGACATCACCCCGGCGCACCTCGGCGCGGTGGCCGACACGGTGGCCGGCTGCGGCGGCAACATCGACCGGATCGTGCGGCTGTCGCGCTATCCGGTGTTCAGCTACGAACTGACCGTGCTCGGCGCGCCGATCGACGAGCTACGCACGCGACTCGTGGTGCTGGCGCACGACCTCGCGATCGACGTGGCGATCCAACCCGACGGCCTCGGGCGGCGCTCGCAACGACTGGTGATGCTCGACGTCGACTCCACACTCATCCAGGACGAGGTGATCGAGTTGCTCGCCGACGAGGCCGGGTGTGGTGCCGAGGTCCGCCGGATCACCGAGGCGGCGATGGCGGGAGAGCTCGACTTCGAGGCCGCGCTCCGCGCCCGGGTCGGCCTGCTCGCGGGGCTCGACGGGGCCGCGTTGGAACGCGCCGGAGCGCGGGTCCGTCTCACACCGGGGGCCCGCACCTTCGTGCGCACGCTGCGGAGGATGGGGTTCCGCGTCGCGATCGTCTCCGGTGGCTTCACCGCGTTCACCGAGCCGTTGCGCGAGCGGTTGTCGATCGACCATGCCTTCGCCAACGAGCTCGAGGTCGTCGACGGGATCGTCACCGGGGAGCTGGTCGGACCCGTGGTCGACCGCAAGCGCAAGGCCGAGCTCCTGGCGCACGTGGCGGAGATCGAGAACATCCCCCTCGACCAGACCGTGGCGGTGGGCGACGGCGCCAACGACCTCGACATGCTGGCCGCGGCGGGCCTCGGCATCGCCTTCAACGCGAAGCCGGTTCTGCGCGAGGTCGCCGACACCGCGGTGAACGTCCCGTATCTCGATGCGGTCCTGTTCGTGCTCGGCGTCCGCCGCAGTGAGATCGAGGCTGCCGATGCCGCCGATGCCGCCGACGACGAGGCTGCATCCGCCGATGCCGACGGTGCGGCGGACGCCGCGAATGGCGACCGTGCGGCGGAGGCCGCGAATGACGCCTCAGCCCTTCCGAACGAGGAGCGTTAACGTCGTCGCCATGGTCACGTCACCCGGTACCGATCGACGCATCGAGATCGCACCGTCGGTGCTGCCCGCGGACTTCTCCCGGCTGGGCGAGGAGGTGGTGGCCCTCGAGAAGGCGGGCGTCGATCGCATCCAGTGGGACGTGATGGACGGCCGGTTCGTGCCGAACCTCACCTTCGGCCCCGACGTGATCGCGGCCACGCGGGAGTTGGTCACGGTCCCGTTCGAGGCCCACCTGATGGTCGAGCAGCCCGACGACCTCGCCCACCGATACGTCGAGGCGGGTTGCGAGATCCTGATCGTCCACGCGGAGGCCTGCACCCACCTCCATCGCACGCTGGGTCACCTCCGTGAGATCGGGGCGTCGCCGGCCGTCGCGCTCAACCCCGCGACGCCGGCCGAGGCCATCCGCCACGTGCTCGACCTCGTCGACCTGGTGCTGGTCATGACCGTGAACCCGGGCTTCGGGGGTCAGGCCTACATCTCGACGATGGAGCCCAAGATCGCTCAGATCCGTCGGTGGATCAGCGACGGCGGCCATGAGGTGGACCTCGAGGTCGACGGTGGGATCGGTCCGGCGACGGCCGCGGGCGCGGCGGCCGCGGGCGCGAACGTGCTGGTCGCGGGCAGCGCGCTGTTCCGCGACCCCGAGGGCCTCGAGCACGCAACCAGCGAGATCCGTCGGGTCGGCGAGGCCGCGGCCCGACGGTGACCCGAGCCCTCGCGGCCAGCGTGGTCGCGACAGTGCTGCTTTCGATGACCGCCTGCACCTCGGAGCTCGACAGCTTCTGCGATCAGCTCGACGCGGTCTTCGACCTGACCGACCTGCGGCGGGGGCTGAACCGCGACGACCGCGACGCGGTCGAGGACGCGCTGGTCGAGCTCCAGGAGCTCGAGGACCTCGCGCCCGAGGAGATCGAGGCA
>DATEEV010000205.1:0-11108 GCA_035281005.1 Microthrixaceae bacterium
GCGGAGTCGTTCAGTGCGCTGTTCAACGTCGTGTCGATGATGGGCGTCGGCTGCGGCTCTCCACACCCGTGGGGGGCGTTCGGTCCGGTGATGATCACCTCGGTCGCGGACTACCTCTGCGTCGGAGGCCACGACGCGGTCGCGCATGAGGTCACCGAGGACCTGGCGCTCGCCGCCGAGTACCGGCGCGCCGGGCTGCCGTTGACGATCCGGCTCGGCCGGGGAGCTGTCCGATACCGGATGTATCCGAACGGGTTCCGCTCGCTCGTCGAAGGATGGACCAAGAACATGGCGACCGGCGCCAACCACACCCCGTGGCCGAGACTGGTCGCCGTCGCGGCGTGGGTATCGGCGCTCGCGTCGTTGTCGCTGGAGGTCGTGGTGGCCCTGACTGCGACCTCCCCGCCTGGATGGCCACCGCTCGCGCTCGCCGCGCTGGCGGCCGCGCAGCTCGCGCTGTTCTGCCGGGTGGCCGGACGCTTCGGCTGGTGGGTGCCGGTGGCCTTCCCCGTACAGGTCGTCGTGTTCGTCGCCGTGTTCCTGCGCAGCGTGTGGCGGACGACGGTCTCCGGGACGGTGACCTGGAAGGGCCGCACCCTCGATGCCCGGCCGGGACCGTGACCGGCTCCGACGTGAGTGGGACCGACGTCATCTGGTGGTCGTGCAGCTGGGCCGCGTTCGGCATCGTCTCGGGCTGGGTGGCCAGTCGTTGGCCACTGCCTCGCTGGTCCCGCGACGGCTGGCTCACCACCATCCGAGATTGGGAGCACTACGGCGACGTCTACCGCCGCATCGGTGTCCGGCGTTGGAAGGACCGATTGCCCGAGGCCGGGGGCTTGTTCGCGGGCGGGTACTCGAAACGGCGAATCCACGACCCGACCCCGGCGACGCTGACCCGGTTCGCAGCCGAGACCCGACGTGCCGAGCTGGTGCATTGGGCGAACGCCGCATGGGGATGGACGTTCCTGCTGTGGGCCCCGTTGCCGATCGGCGTGGTGATGGTCTGCTTCGGTGCGGTCGCGCACCTGCCGTTCGTCGTCGTGCAGCGCTACAACCGCGGCCGCATCCAGCGCATCCTCGACCGCAGGCGCATCACGAACCGAGTGGCACCCCCTCCTCGAGATCCCGGGCGACCTGGACCGCCAACTCCGCCAGATCGGCGTCGAGCTCGTCGAGCCGCGCGAGCTCGTCGCTGAACCTCACCCGGTCGACATCGGTCGGCGCCGCGACCGCGCGCGGCATCCACGCGGAGTGCAGCACGAAGGGCACCGTGACATCGCCGGCGGACAGCGTGGCCACGGGACCACGGTCGACCGCAGCCGCGTCGAAGACCTCGACCCGGAAGCCCGCGTCGTTGAGCACCGGCACCACGACCCAGCCGTCGTGACCGCCCGGTTCGGAGCCGGCGTAGCGGCTGCCCGACGTCCCCGGGTCACGCGGCACGAAGATCGGCGAGGTCGGCATGTCGTCGAGGCCGAGCTGCCACTCCGCGATGACCGCAAGGTCGGGGAACGACGACGTCACGACCAGGGGTGGGGTCTCGTCGTCGGGCCACAGCGTGCGGTCGACCCGGTCGCCGTACAGGGCGAGCTCGCGTTGGGTGATGCCCTCGGGGCGGAAGCCGTGGTGGACGGTGTGGTGCACCGTGGGGGCCTCGCGCCCCTCGGTCGACCAGTCCATGGCATTGAGCTGGCGGCCCCACAGGCGCCGCGGTTCGCGCTGCTCGGCGCGATGCACGATGGCTCCCGTCGTCGGGTCGAACACGACGAGGGTGGTGCGGTCCGGAGCCATCGGCAGGCCGTACAGACCGACGAGGGCAGGATCGAGGGGGCGGCCGAGGCCGTCGAGGTCGTCGGCTCGTGACACCAGGGACAGGTCGGACGACTCGGTGTGCTCGAAGAGCACCGCGATGCCGTCGGCGTCGTCCCAGGTCGCGTAGTAGTGGTTGATCTCGGGTGCGATCTCGAATCGCTGGCAGGGCACCGGCGTGCCCGGTGGGGTCGCCTCCAGCGCGTCCTTGCGGATCAGGTACACCGGCGCGTCGAGATTGGTCGGCTCGGTCCGTTCCCCGCCGATGAGGACCTGGGGCTCGACCTTGAAGGCGCAGTCCCCGACGATGATCCAGTCGCGGGTCTGGGTGATCGTGTGGACCGACTGCGGGATGAGGGCTCCTTCGATCGGCCAGGAGCGGATCGGGCCGTGCCCGTCCCAGCACACGATCCACAGCTGGCCCCATACCTGGTTCGTGGTCCACATGACAGTGCGCTCCGGGTCGATCACCGGGTGCGCGGTCGACATGACGAGGGGGAGCAGGGGCTGGGGCGCGACCTCGAAATCGTGCCAGTCGTCGCGGTGGCCGACCTCGCCCAGGAACGAGAGGGAGGCCGCGTCGATCTCGACCGGACGCCCGACGTCCCAGGTGGTGAAGAGCCGGTCGCCCCACGGCAACGGCGCGGTGTTGGCCGCGTTGACGAACCCGAACGGGGAGCGCACACCGATCATCGTCGCCTCGAACACGTCGGGACGCGCGTGGCGCAGCCGGGCGGAGGGTGAGTCGATGCGGCGGTGGCGCCAGGCGAACGTGCTGTCGTCGGCGCCGTGGGTCCCGGGTTCGAGCGAGAGGCGGTAGACCACCCCCTCGCCGAAGAACGGGTGCGGCCCGCCGAGGGTGTCGGGGTGGGGGGCGGTGAGCACGAGCTCGCCGGTCAGCCTGGCCGGCCACTCGCCGGCGGTGAGCCTGAGGTCGAGGTCGGTGGGTCGGGTCGGCGCGAGGAGGCTTCGTGGGATGGGCATGGTGAACACTGTTTACCACCGCGTGAGATGCTGAGTCGGTGCGTGAGCCCCTGTCCCGTGAGCGCCTGGTGGTGACCGCCAGGACGACCATCGAGCACGACGGCGTCGACGGGCTGTCGCTGCGAGGCCTGGCCCGGGAGCTGGGCGTGACGGCGCCGGCGCTGTACGCGCACGTCGACGGCAAGGACGACCTGCTCACCGAGATCGCCTCGACGCACTTCGAGCTCCTCATCTCACGCTTCGACGCGATCGACGACGAGGACCCGCTGGATCGCATCCGGGCGCTGTGCCGCGCCTACGTCGATCACGCCCTCGATGCACCCGCGCTCTTCCACCTCATGTTCCGGTTCCCGCCTCGCCCGGTCGGTCCGGTCGAGGCATTCCCGCCGGCCGAGCGCGCCTACGCCGCGGCCGAAGCGGCCACCCGCTCGGCGGTCGAGTCCGGCGCGCTGGCGGTCGAGGACCCATCGGTCGCGAGCATGGCGATGTGGGCGGCGGTCCACGGGGTGGCAGAGGTCGGGCTCCTCGGCTTCGCCGACCGGCAGGCGATCGGCGACCTTCTCGACGCGGTGGTCGACACGATGCTCGTGGGGTTCGGCGCTGAAGAGGAGCGGTGAACGCCGTTTACCGCGGCCTAACATGCCGCCGGCCCGGACGGGGCCACGATCACATGGGGGACGGTCTGTCGATGTCGCATCGCATCAGTCGCGCCAAGTTCAGCCGCGCCAAGGTCAGCCGCGCCGTGGCGACGCTCCTGCTGGTCAGCGTGCTCGGAGCGTGCAGCGAGGAGCGCGACACCGCGACCGACGACGACTCGGCGCCGGTCGCCGCGTGCTCGCCGGAGGAGCTGCTGAGCTGTGCACGCGAGTCGTCGATCGCCGCGCTCGTCGGTGACGAGCCGGTCGAGGCCACCGGCGAGCCGATCACGATCGGCATGGTCAACCAGGAGAACACCCCTGCCGGCTCCTACCCCGAGCTCAGCCAGGCCGCTCAGGCGTTCGTCACCTGGTTCAACGAGCAGCTCGGGGGGGTGGACGGTCGACCGATCCGCCTCGAGGTGTGCAACACCGGCTTCTCCGCGGAGGGCTCGACGGCATGCGGCCAGCGCTTCGCCCAAGCCGGGGTGCCGGTCGTGCTCGGCGGCATCGACGTGTTCGGCAATGCCACCGACGTACTGCTCGAGAACGAGATCCCGTTCGTCGGCGGCATCCCCGTCAGCGAGCAGTCCATGCGGAACGACAACTCGTTCCAGTGGAGCGGAGGGACGTGGGGAGCGACGGTCGCCTTCGCCGATCACGCTGCCGCCGAGGGGGCGAAGCGGGTGGCGATCGTCTACGGCGACTTCGGGTCGGTGGCCGACGGTGCCGCCTACGGCAAGACCACCCTCGAGGACCGGGGCGTCGAGGTGACGATGGTGCCCTTCCCGATCGTGGCGACCGATCTGTCCGCCCCGATGCAGGCTGCCGCGAGCGGCCAGCCCGACGCCATCATCGTCCTCGCCGCCGACACCGGTTGCGGCGCGGCCTTCGACTCGGTGCGGACGCTCGGGATCACCTCCGCGATGTACTACACCGGTGCCTGCGCGGCACCGCCGATCACCGACGCCGCCGGCGATGCGGCCGAGGGCGCGATCTTCAACGTCGAGGGTCCGGTCCAGCCCGACGACCCGAACCCCGACACCGAGCTCTACAACAGCGTGCTCGGTGCGTACGTGCCGGAGCTCGATCCGGTCGGCGCGGCGACGGTCGCGGCGCGATCGGTGGTCAACCTGTATTCGGTGTTGCGCGGGATCGGCGCTGACGAGCTGTCGCCGACCGCGATCGCGGACGCGCTGCGAGCATCGAGCGGAGCCTCGAGCTTCATGGGGCACGACTACACCTGCGACGGCGAACAGCTCAGCGGGCTCCCCGCGACGTGTGCCCCCCAGCAGATCCTGGTGCGGATGGAGTCCGGCGAGCTCGCCCAACTGGGGGACTGGATCGACGTCGGCGCGGTCTACCCGGGCTGACCCCGACGACGTGACCGAGCACCTGGCAACGCATGTCCGTCGCTGACGCCCTCGCGGGCCTCGGCGGTGGCGCGGTCATCGCGGTGCTCGGCCTCGGCCTCGTGCTCAGCTTCCGCGCGTCGGGCGTGGTCAACCTCGCGCACGCCGCAGTCGGCGCCTACCTGGCCTTCGCATACTTCGAGTTCCGTGACAGTGGCGACCTCGTGCTGCCGATCCTCGGGCTCCCCGCCCGCGTGCACCTCCTCGCGACGCCGACGCTCGCCACCGCCGTGGTCGTCGGGTTGGCGCTCGCGGTGGTGGTCGGGCTCGCGA
Source organism: Microthrixaceae bacterium (assembly GCA_035281005.1). Lineage (GTDB taxonomy): Bacteria > Actinomycetota > Acidimicrobiia > Acidimicrobiales > Microtrichaceae > DATEEV01. Next base: position 5,114 of record DATEEV010000205.1, read on the forward strand.
TCCACCTGCTCGTCTTCCGCCCGTTACGTGACTCCTCCCCGATCGCACGCGTGGTCGCGTCGCTCGGGCTGTTCCTCTACACCCAGGAGCTCGTCCGCCTCCGATTCCCGGTGGCCGGTTCGTCGGTCACCCGGCGCCTGTCCATCCTGCCCCAGGGGCCGGTGCGCCTGCTCGGCTCCGCGGTCAGCGCCGATCGCCTCTGGCTCGCCGCGTTCGCGATCGGTGGTGCGGCCGTGCTGACCTTCGTGTACCGGCGCACGCGGTTCGGTCTGGTGACCCGGGCGGCGGCATCGAGCGACAAGGGTGCACTGCTGACGGGGCTGCGACCTGACCGGGCGGCTGCCGGCAACTGGGTGCTGTCGACCGTGCTGGCCGGCGTCGCGGTCGTCCTGATCGAGCCGATCAGCGGCCTCGATCCGACGACGACGAGCCTTCTGGTCGTGCCGGCGCTCGGTGCCGCGCTCCTGGGAGGGCTCGCGTCGTTCTGGATCACGACGGGGGCCGGGCTCGGGATCGGCATCGCGCAGGCGATGCTGCTCGGCTACCTGGTCCGGCCGGGAACCACCTGGGTGCCGTCGTGGCTCCCGGTCAATGGGCTGGTGCAGGCCGTGCCGGTGGTGATCATCCTCGTGGCGCTCGCCGCTCGCGGTGACGTCGTCCCGGGCCGAGCGGCGGTCCCCGAGCGCCGGACCCCGCCATCGCCGACGCCGCGACGGCCGTGGGTAGGGGTGCTCGCGCTGGCTGGTTTCGGTCTGCTCGGCGCGCTCACGTTCGACGCGACGTCCCGCCAGGCCATGGTGGTGTCGATGATCGCGAGCATGCTCGCCCTGTCGATCGTGGTGGTCACCGGGTACGCGGGGCAGATGTCGCTCGCGCCGCTCGCGGTCGCCGGTGTCAGCGGGTTCACCCTGGTGCATCTGGCCGGCGTCGGGGTGCCGTTCCCGGTCGACCTCCTGCTCGCGGCGGTGCTCGGCGGGGCGGTCGGAGTGGCGGTCGGCTCGACCGCGACGCGGGTGCGCGGCACGACCTTCGCCGTCGCGACGCTCGCGCTCGCCGTCGCGCTCGAGCAGCTGGCCCTCGCCAGCCCGTCGCTGTCGGGCGGGGCCGCCGGCAGTTCGGCACCGCGACCACAGCTGTTCGGTCTCGATCTCGGGTCGTCGGCTCGAGGTGTCGACGACGTGCGACCCGCCTTCGTGATCACGGTGCTGGTGGTGCTGGTGATGTGCGTCGCGGCGGTGACGAACCTCCGGCGTGGGCCGACCGGGCTGCGATGGCTTGCCGTGCGTGCCAACGAGCGCGCCGCGGCCGCGGCCGGCATCGACGTCGCGAGGGCGAAGCTCTCCGCGTTCGCGACCGCGTCCGTGCTCGCGGGACTGAGCGGCGGACTGACGGCCTACAGCACGTCGACGTTGTCGCCGGCGTCGTTCATGGTCGTGGGCGCGCTGGTCGCCGTGGCCCTGACGTTCCTGGGTGGCGTGTCGTCGGTGGCCGGCGCCATCATCGCCGGCCTGCTCGCTCAGTCGGGCCTGCTCGCGTCGCTCGGCAGAGGTGACGAGCAACGGACCTATGCGTGGTCGGGCATCGCGCTCATCGCCGCGGCGATCTGGGCACCCGAAGGCATCGTGGGGCTGGCGCGTCGCGCCCGCGAGGGCGTCCGCCGACGGAGGGTCGCGACGTGAGCGTGCCCGCGCTCGAGGTGACCGACCTCACCGTCCGCCACGGTGGCGTCGTCGCGGTCGACGGCGTGTCGCTGCGCGTCGACGCCAACACCGTCACCGGTTTGATCGGTCCGAACGGCGCGGGGAAGACGAGCCTGCTCGATGCCATCACGGGGTTCGCGACCGTCGAGTCCGGCGAGGTCGCGGTGTTCGGTCGAGCAGCGACCGGCCTCGCGCCCCATCGACTCGCCCGCCTCGGGGTGTCGCGGACGTTCCAGAGCATGGAGCTCTTCGACGACCTGAGCGTCGCCGAGAACCTGCGGGTCGCCGGGAACCGGCCACGGTGGTGGTCGATGGCGGCGGAGGTCGTCGGTTCGACGCGATCGGAGGCCGGTGGCGAGTCGGCCATCCGGGCGACGATCGACGAGCTCGGACTGAGTGGGGTCGCCGATCGCCGACCCGAGTCGCTCTCGAACGGTCAACGACACCTCGTCGCCCTGGCTCGGGCATTGGTGAGCCGGCCCGAGCTGCTGCTGCTGGACGAGCCGGCGGCTGGGCTCGACACATCCGAGACCGCGCAGCTCGCGTCGATCGTGGCCGAGCTTCCGGCGCGGGGCGTTTCGGTGCTGCTGGTCGATCACGACATGGGCCTCGTGCTCGGGGTGTGCGATCAGGTGCACGTGCTCGACCGTGGTCGGCTCCTCGCGTCCGGCACGCCCGACGAGGTGCGCCGCGACCAGGGCGTCATCGACGCCTACCTCGGAGTGTCCGGGTGAGCCGGCTGCTCGAGCTGCGCGGGCTGCGGGCCGGCTACCGGGGCGCCGAGGTGGTGCGCGGCATCGATCTCGGCGTCGACCGCGGGGAAGTGGTCGCGCTCCTCGGGGCGAACGGTGCGGGCAAGACCACTACGCTGCTCGCGATCAGCGGACTGATCCGACCGATGGGCGGTGAGGTCGAGGTCGACGGCGTGCGGGCGCCGAGCGGGCGTCGGATGCGCGCCACCGTGACCCGCCGCGCCCGGCAGGGTCTGGGCCACGTGCCGGAGGACCGATCGTTGTTCGCCGACCTCACCGTCGCCGAACACGTCCGACTCGCAGGGTCGCGCCGCGAGGGGTCACTGGCCGCGGAGCAGGTCGTCGACTGGTTCCCGACCCTCGGGACCGTGTGGGATCGGCCCGCGGGCGTCCTGTCCGGCGGCGAGCAGCAGATGCTCGCCGTGGCCCGTGCCCTGGTTGCCCGGCCCCGCATGCTGCTCGTGGACGAGCTCAGCCTCGGTCTCGCCCCGCTCGTCACCGCCCAGTTGCTCCGCGTGCTGCGCGACGTCGCGGACCACGAGGGCGTCGGCGTGCTGATCGTCGAGCAGCACGTGTCGGAGGTGCTCGAGGTCGCCGACCGGGGCGTCGTGCTCGCCGGTGGCGAGGTCACCGTGGAGGCCGCCGCGGCTGCGCTGGCCGACCAGCCGGACCTGCTCGCGGCGGCCTACCTCGGCTCCGCCACGTCGTGACCTGAACTCGGCGCGAGCGCGTCGGCGCGTCAGCGGGTCGGGTCGCCGAGACCGCGGGCGATGGCGCGGCCGGTCTCGGCGGCGGTGAGGTACGGCTCGATGTCGTGGGGGTGACGACCGTTGTAGACGAGCTCGTCGACGATGCCGCCGCCGAAGAGGGGTGCGAGGCATGGTGCGGCCGCGGTGGCCATGTCGTTCTGCGCGGCGACGTTGGTCCAGGCGGCGACGCCGGCGGGCCAGTGGCCGCGACCGGCGGTCGGGGCGGGCCTGAGGTTGTCGAAGATGAACGGGGTCACGCCGAGCGGGGAGCCGAGCGTGATGAGCATCGGGATCTCGATGTGGGGGTTCGCGGCCAGCACCTCGTAGGCGACGATCGTGCCCATCGAGTGGGCGACGACGACCTCGGTCTCGGGCCCGAGGTGATGCAGCACCCGCTGCTGCACGGTCGTGCGCAGCTCGTCGTCGACGAAGTACTGGGCCAGGTGTTCGAGCGTCTTCTGGTGCGTGTTGGCGGAGACCGCCTTGCCGATGGCGTCGAGGTGGGTGATGTCGATCCCCATCGTCTCGACGATCTGATCCGGGGAGTCGGCGGGGGCGGCAGGACCGGCCGAGTCGTCGTCGGTCGCGTGGTCCGGGTCGGGGCGGGGCCGGAAGAGGTCACCCCAGAACGCGACGGCGATCTGTTCGCGGATCTGCTGGAAGGTCTGAGTGCTGAGGTCGGTACCCGATGCCTCGAGCCCGTCGAGCATGGACGGGGTCCATCGGAACAGCAGGCGGTACGGCCCCCACAGCTCATGGAACGCACCGTGGACCATGACGACTCGTGCCATCGCGGGAGTCTCGCGCACGCGCGCGCAAGTGCCCCCGGCTCGCGCCGCAGGTTCTCGACGACCGTGAAGGTCACGACCACGAAGCAACTCAGACCACCGTGCAGGGAGACCCCCAAAGTGCTCGAAGTCCGCGCGTTGGCTGCGAGATTCGGCGTTGACATTGCAAAGGCGTAGGCGTAGGCCTTACTCAGGACACAGAGATTGCCGACGGGGGTTCGCGTCGGACATTCGCTGTAGGCGGGAGCTGGAGACGCCCTGATGCGCGTCTCACGCGCCGCGTGTGGAGTTCGTCCCCCGAACCGAAGTCGCATGCTTGACGGAGGCCAAAGTGCATCGAACCACGGGATCACGGTCGCGGAAGTTCCTCGTTCGAGTCGCAGCGGCGATGGCGCTGTTGGTGGTGGCGTCGTTGACCTCGACGACCGCGCGCGCCCAGACCGGCGATCCGGGCCCGCCCAGTGGCGCCGGTATCCAGCCGCAGTTCAAGATCGGCAACCTCAACTGTGCCGGTTTGGATGCGGGCAAGTTCGAACTTCGGATCAACAGTCCGGCCGACGGCACGTTCACCGACGGGACCTTGACGGTGACGATCGACGTACGGACGACGGCGCTCGGGTCGGTGTTCGACTGGACGTCGAACATCGGTGTGGACTCGGTCTTCGTCAAGGGCGGACCCGACGGCAACTTCTACCGGTACGACCCACCGGCCGAAGCGACCAGTGACACCTCACTCCACTCTCCGATCAACCCGAACAACCTCAGTTTCTACGGTCTCAGCCACATTTCGTTCTGCTATGACGTCGAGGCCTCGGTCACGGTCGACAAGTCAGGTGACGAACTGTCCAAGGTGGGCGATGACGTCACCTACGCCTTCACCATCACCAACGACGGCGACGTCGCCCTCACCCTCGACAGCGTCGTCGACACACTGCTCGGCAACCTCAGCGCGACGGCGACGGCAGCTGGGTGCGGCACTCTGGCTGCCGGGGCGTCCTGCAACTTCACGAGGACGCGCACGGTGCAGGTCGGTGATCCTGACCCCTTGCCGAACACCGTCACGGTCACCTACAAGGGCACGCTTCCGTCCGGCGCGACCACGGTCGTCGACTCCGATTCCCATTCGGTGAACCTGTTCCAGCCGTCGATCGCGGTCGACAAGACCGGTGACGAGCTGTCCAAGGTCGGTGACGACGTCAACTACACCTTCACGCTCTCCAACAACAGCTCGGCGGACACTCCGGCCCTGAACTGCACGGCGGTCGACTCCCTGGTCGGCGGGATCTTCGACGGCGTGTTGCCGTCCGGCAACACCGTCATCAACCGGTCGCGCACCGTTCTCATGACCGACCCGGACCCCTTGCCGAACACGGTCACGCTGACCTGCTCCCCGGCAGGGTTCCCGAACGTCCTCACCGCCTCCGATGACCATTCGGTGAACCTGTTCCAGCCGTCGGTCGATGTCGAGAAGACCGGCGACGAGACGTCCAAGGTCGGCGATGACGTGACCTACACGATCACCGTCACCAACACGAGCTCGGTCGATTCGCCCGGTCTGGTCAACGGGACGATCGTCGACACCCTGCTCGGGGATCTGCTCGATCCGGCCAACCCGTTCGTCACCGCCAACGACTGCACGACGACGCTGGCGGTGGGTGCGTCGTGCACCATCACCGCGGTCCGCACCGTGCTGGCGAGCGACCCGGATCCGCTACCCAACACGGTGACCGCGCACTACAACCCGGGGACGTTCCCCAACGACATCACCGACTCCGATGACCATTCGGTGAACCTGTTCCAGCCGTCGATGACGATCGCCAAGACCGGTGACGAGCTGTCGAAGATCGGCGATGACGTCACGTACACGATCACGGTCGTCAACACGAGCTCGGCCGACTCGCCGAACCTCGACTGCACGATCAGCGATGCGCTGATCGGTCTCGATCAGGCGGTGGTCCTCGGTGCCGGCGAGCAGAGCGTGATCAGCGTTCCGTTCACGATCCCCG
>DATEEV010000206.1:0-2763 GCA_035281005.1 Microthrixaceae bacterium
GCCGTCGAGGATGATGACGACGTCCTGGCCGTACTCGACCAGCCGCTTGGCTCGCTCGATGGTGAGCTCGGCCACCATCGTGTGCTCCTCCGCCGGGCGGTCGAAGGTCGACGCCACCACCTCGCCCTTCACGGAGCGTCGAATGTCGGTGACCTCCTCCGGACGCTCGTCAACCAGGAGCATGATGAGCATCACGTCGGGGTTGTTCGCCTCGATCGACGTGGCGATCGACTTCATGATCGTCGTCTTGCCCGCCTTGGGCGGCGAGACGATGAGGCCGCGCTGGCCCTTGCCGATCGGCGCGATCAGGTCGATGATCCGGCTCGTCATGTCCCCGGGGTTCGCCGAGGTCTCCAGCCGCAACTTCTCGTCGGGGAACAGGGGGGTGAGGTCCTCGAACCGTGGGCGGCGACGGGCCACGTCGGGCTCCATCCCGTTGACCTCGTCGACACGCAGCAGCGCCGGGTTCTTCTCCTGGCGCCCGGCAGGTCGCCCCGCGCCCTTCACATGGTCGCCCTTCCGAAGGCCCAGCTGCCGGACCTGCTTCACCGAGACGTACACGTCGTCGCGGCTCGGCAGGAAGCCCTTCACGCGAAGGAAGCCGTAGCCCTCGTCACGGAGGTCGAGCAGGCCTTCGACGTCGACAGGCTCACCCTCCCAGCGGACCTGGTCGTCGCCGGGCTCACCTTGGCGATCTCGTTCACGGCCTCGACGGCGGCGACGGCGGCGGTTTCCGGACTCGCCGTCGGCCCACTGGCCGTCTTCAGCTCCTTCTCCGCCCGCGGCGGACCCAGTGTTCTGCTGGGAGTCCGAGTCGGTGCTGACGGACTCGGCCGGGGGGTCGTCGTGCTGTTCGTCGGAGTCGGAAGCAGAGTCGGCGACAGGGGTCACGCTCGTTCCGGCGTCGCTGTCGACCGCGGCTGCTTCGTCGGTGGCAACCTCGGCCGCGTCGGGCTCCGTAGGTGCGTCGGCCGTTTCGGTGCGGGTCTTGGCCTGACCGTTCGTGCCCGGAGACTCGGTCTCGGGCTCGCCGTTGGTCGCGGTCACCCCGGTGAGGTCGAGGATCAGGTCGATGATGTCGGACTTCTTGGCCCGGGAGGCGGGCTTGCGGCCCAGCGTCTCGGCGATCGTCGCCAACTCGGCGCGATCCTTCCGCTCGAGGGTCGAGCGTTCGAGGTTCATGGCGGTGTTTCGCTCTTTCTGTCGAGGCTGGGAGCCGTGACAACGGCGTTCGACGATGTGGTCCAACCGAGGGTGCCGCCACCCGCGGGCGTCACGACAGGTCGAGCACGCTCGGGAAGGAGGGAGGGTCGATCGGTCGGGTGGGCGACCTGCCGGGCCGGTAAATCCCACGCCCCCGGACACGTTCGACTGCGAAGATCGTAGCGACTGCGTCCGGACGCCGACAACCACCGGGCGCGCGCCGACCGATGACCGCAGCCCCGATCGCCTCAGAACGCGTGCCCGGCGGGGCCGCGCCCGTGCTGGACGCGCGAGAGCTCCACAAGGCGTTCGGCGGCCAGGTGGCCGTGGAACGCGTCGACCTCGCGGTGTGGCCCGGCGAGCGAGTGGCACTCCTCGGGCCGAACGGCGCCGGAAAGACGACGACGCTGCTGATGCTGCTCGGCGCGATCACGCCCGACCGTGGCACGATCGAGGTGGTGGGCCATCCGGTGCCTGCCGAACGCACGCAGGCCATGGAGCACGTGGGCTTCGTCGCTGGGTATCTCCCCCTCCCCCAGCACCTCACTGTGCGCGAGGCGCTGGCCTTCTTCGGTCGGCTATACGGGGTGCGCCGGCCGCTCCCCGCGATCGACGAGGCCCTCGAGCGGTTCCGCATCACCGACCTGGCCGACCAGCGATCCGAGTCGCTCTCCTCGGGCCAGCGAACCCTGGTCGGGATCTGCAAGGCGATCCTCCACCGTCCCGCGCTCGTCGTGCTCGACGAGCCGACGGCCTCGCTCGATCCCGACGTGGCCTACCGCGTCCGTGAAGGCCTGCGGTCGCTGTCGATCGACGACGGCACCGCCTTGCTGGTGACGAGCCACAACATGGTCGAGGTCGAGCGCCTGTGCGAACGCGTGGTGTTCGTCTCCAAGGGCCGGATCGTCGCCGAGGGCTCTCCCGACGAGGTGGCGCGGTCGTTCAGCGCCACGGACCTCGAGGGCGTGTTCCTCGAGCTCGCGGGGACTCTCCTCGACGGGGACCGAACCGTCGTGAGTGACCCCTTCATCCCCGACGCGGAGCCACTGCCATGAACCTCACCCGCGTCCACGCGGTCGCGACCCGCCACCTGCTGGTGGTGCGGCGCGTGCCGTTCCGGCTGTTCGACATCCTGTTGTGGCCGGCGGTCGACGTCGTGCTCTACGGCTCGATCGGTGTGTTCGTGCTCGACCAGAGCTCCGACGCAGCCCGGTCCAGCGCGTCGTACATGCTCGCCGGCATCATGTTGTTCCACTTCCTGTTCCAGACCCAGGTCGCCAACTCGACCGCGTTCCTCGAGGAGACCTGGTCACGGAACCTGCTGAACATCGTCACCACACCGGTGACCGAGCTCGAGTACGCGGTCGGCATGGCGGTGATCGGGCTCATCAAGCTCGTGCTCGGCATCGGCGTGGTCGCCCTGTGCGGCATCGTGATGTTCGCGTTCAACCTGTTCGACCTCGGCCTCGCGCTCATCCCGATCGCCGGCGCGCTCATGGTGATCGGGTGGGCGGTGTCGATGATCGTGATCGGCCTGGTGCTGCGATTCGGTCAGGCGGC
>DATEEV010000207.1:0-2287 GCA_035281005.1 Microthrixaceae bacterium
ACCGACCCGGCGTTGCGCGTGCGTCTGGTCGTCGCGGCCCATGAGTGACTGCCCGTGAGCGACTGCACCCCGCCCGTCACGGCCGTGCGCGAGGCGGTCGAGCGCGCCCTCGAAGAGGACCTCACCCCCCTCGGTGACCTCAGCTCGGCCGTGCTCGACCACGACACCGAGGCCACCGCCGCGTTCGTCGCCCGCGAGGCGGGACGGCTCTCGGGCACCGCGTGTGCCACCGAGACCTTTCGCGCCGTCGACGCGTCGATCGCGGTCGAGTGGCAGCTCTGCGACGGCGACGAGGTCCATCCCGGCGCGACCCTCGGAACGGTGACCGGCCGGCTCGCCCCCATCCTCACCGCCGAGCGCACCGCGCTGAACTTCCTCGGCCACCTCTCCGGCATCGCCACGCTCACCGCGCAGTACGTGGCGGCCGCTTCGGCGGCCGGGACGGCCAAGGTCTGGGACACCCGCAAGACCACCCCGGGACTGCGCGCCCTCGAGAAGGCCGCCGTGCGAGCGGGTGGGGGCAGGAACCATCGTGGCAACCTCAGCGACTGGGTGCTGCTGAAGGACAACCACCTCGCCGGCCTCGGGATCAGCGAGGCGGTGCGCCGCTGCCGCGACGCCTGGCCGGGCCGGACGGTGCACGTCGAGTGCGACCGCCTCGATCAGATGGTCGAGGCCATCTCCGCGGGGGCCGACGCGGTGCTGCTCGACAACATGGCGCCCGACCTCGTCCGAACCTGTGTCGAGCGGGCGGACGCACTCGCCGCCGGCGGTCGGCGGGCCCTGCTCGAGGTGTCTGGCGGCGTGACGCTCGACACGATCGGCGACTACTCGGCCACGGGCATCGACCTGATCTCGATCGGCCGCCTCACCAACTCCGCTCCCGTGCTCGATGTCGGGCTCGACATCTCCGACCTGCTCGAAGGGCGAGGCTGACGCCTCGCGCGTGGAATGATGACGCTCATGTCCGGCCAGTCCACGACGCCCCGGCGATGCCTCTCGGTGGTGATGCCCGCCTACAACGAGGAGGCCACCCTCGAGGCCATCGTGGGGCGAGTGCTCGCCACCCCGTGGACCGACGAGGTCCTGATCGTCGACGACGGCTCGGCTGACCGCACGGTCGAGATCGCGAAGAAGCTCGTCGAGGGCGACCCGCGGGTGAAGCTGTTCCAATAGCCCCACAACATGGGCAAGGGAGCGGCGCTGCGCCGGGGTTTCGCGGAGGCGACCGCCGAGTTCGTCATCGTGCAGGACGCGGACCTCGAGTACGACCCGGCCGAGTACGACGAGATCCTGGTTCCCCTGCTCGACGGGCGAGCCGATGTCGTGTTCGGCTCCCGGTTCCTCGCCGGGCGCCCGCACCGCGTCCTCTACTTCTGGCACTCGGTCGGCAACCGGTTCCTCACGTTGCTGTCGAACATGTTCACCAACATCAACCTCACCGACATGGAGACTTGTTACAAGGCGTTCCGCCGCCCGGTCATCCAGGGGATCGAGATCGAGGAGGACCGGTTCGGCTTCGAGCCCGAGATCACCGCCAAGCTCGCGCGGGCCGGATATCGCATGTACGAGGTCGGCATCAGCTACTCGGGTCGCACCTACGCCGAGGGCAAGAAGATCGGTTGGCGCGACGGCGTGCGCGCGGTGACGTGCATCCTGCGCTACTCGTCGGTCGGCGAACGGCTGCGTCGACGCTGAAGCCCCGGTTCACATCGACACCACCCCGGTACTGGTTCGCCCCTCGCGGCGTGCGATGACAGGCTGAGGTCGTGCTCCTCGCCATCGACGTCGGCAACACCCAGACCGTCATCGGCCTCTACGGCGACGGTGACGCCTCCCACGAGCTGCGCGACCACTGGCGCATCGCCACCCACCACGACCGCACGTGTGACGAGCACGCCCTGCTCTTCCAGGAGTTCCTCCAGTTCGCCGGCCACGACTGGAAGACCGACATCCGCGGTGTCGCCATCTCGAGCGGCGTGCCGATGGTGACCTACGAGCTGCGCCGGATGTGTGAGCGGTACCTGTCGATCGAACCGATCGTGCTCGGTGCTGGAGTGAAGACCGGAATGCCGGTGCTCTACGACAACCCCAAGGAGGTCGGCGCGGACCGCATCGCCAACGCGGTGGGCGCCTACGACCTCTACGGCGGCCCGACGATCGTCGTCGACTTCGGCACCGCCACCACCTTCGACGTGATCTCCGCGGGGGGCGAGTACCTCGGCGGGGCGATCATCCCCGGGATCGAGATCAGCCTCGACGCGCTCTTCGGGCGCGCCGCGGCGCT
>DATEEV010000208.1:0-9615 GCA_035281005.1 Microthrixaceae bacterium
AGCCGGGATCGAACTCAGGCATTCACGCCGCCCTATCGGATGCCCCCGAACATAGGACCACAATCTCGCCTCGATCGAAGGACCAATCCGGCGACTGGACGAACACGAGTAACGAGTAGGCCCATTCAGGCATCGCCGAAGTCGGCTGCGAGCGTCATCGAACTCGACTCGAACCACCTCTCTCCGTCGTCCTCGCAGTCGCCCGGACCGACAATGACCGCGCCGTGGTCGCGGTGCAGATGGGACGCGAGCCCCGGCTCGAGGCACAGCACTGCGGTTCGAGTCCTCCAACTCACGGCACCTCCCCAGGCCACGAGGGCTCGCTCGACGCCGCGGAGACGAGCCGCCCGATGATTGTGGAGCAGCCCGCTCAGAGCCCGCCGGTTCTGCGTCGCGGCCGGGGTGCTCGTGAAAGGCGGTTCGCGGTTGCTCGATGAGCTCCACTTGGCCCTTCATCACGCTTTACACCGCCTTTCCATCCTTAACGAGCTCGCGCAGGATTGCGCCTTCAAGCGCGCGCCGATCAACTCGGAGGCTGGAGTCCGCAAGCGCCTCGAGCGCGCAGAAGTGGGCGACGCTAACGATGCCCGCGCCTGTCAGTTCAAACCGCCCAGAGACCTCCCGCCAGTCAATGTCCTCCGCGACGACGATCTGGGATGGGAAGGCCTGCAACCAGATCGCATGGCGCTCCTCGGGCTTGGGCAGCGGAAAGTGGACCGTCGCCTGGAAGCGCCGCAGGAACGCCTCGTCGACGTTGCCCCGCTGGTTCGTCGCCAAGATCACCAGTCCGGCGTATGCCTCGATGCGCTGCAACAGGTAGGCGACCTCCTGGTTCGCGTACTTGTCGTGAGCGTCGCGGATCTCGGTCCGCTTACCGAAGAGCGCGTCCGCCTCGTCGAAGAACAGGATCCAGTCCTTGTGCTCGGCGCGATCGAACAGCCTTGCCAGGTTCTTCTCGGTCTCGCCGATGTACTTCGACACCACCCGCGACAAGTCGATGCGGAACACCGGCCGACCGGTGTGTTTGCCCAACAGGCCCGCGGTCAGGGTCTTGCCGGTGCCGGGCGGGCCGTAGAACAGGGCTCTGTAGCCGGGCTTGACCCGCTTGCCCATGCCCCAGTCGTCGAGCAGTACGGCGTTGAACTCCATCCAGTGCTCGATCTCACGGATCTGACGCATCGTGTCCGCGCATAGCACCAGGTCGTCCCAGTCCATCAGCGTCTCGACGCGCTCGGCGGGGAATTCGGTGCTGTACCGAGGCAGGCTGGCCCCCCCCGTGGTGATTCGCTCGACGATCTCGGGTTCGAGGATCAACCGGCCACTCATCACCGGTTCACCCTCTCGCACCGCGGCGAGCCACAGCACGTGGCGCGTGGTGAGCCAGTGCTCGGTCAACAGGCGTTGCACCGCCAGGCGCGCGGCGAGGTCATCGCCGGCGAGCACGAACTGCGCGGTCTCCCCAGTGGGGAGGACACCGCGGTGCGCCTCGCCGCGCACCCCGCCGAACTCGGGCAGTTCCCCACCCTCGGGTAGGTACCGACCGATCGCCCGCTCGAAGAACTCCGGTCGCACGTGCGGTGCCAACGCCAGCAGCACCAGCACATGCTCCTCGGCCGTCAATTCACGCTCGCCGGAGAGATCGCTGAACTGAGTGGTGTCGAACCCGTAGGACTCGAGCGGGGGTGCCCGCCGCCCCGACGCTTCCAGGTGTTCACCGAGACGGTCGATGACGACTGACTCGAGGACGGACAGGGCGTCGCGGAGCTGTGCAGCATTCATGACTTCTTCACCGGTGTGATCGGCATCGACGAATCGAGCGCCCAACTCCGCTTGATCCGTGCGACGTGGTTGTCGAGCTGGGCCTCGGCCATCTCGGGATGACCGGCGTCGAGGTGCTCCTGGATGGAGCTGTTCTCGCGGCTGTCGCCGAGGAAGATGTTCTTCGCGTACCCGAAGAACTTGTTGTAGCGGGCGATGGCGGCCGCCTTGACCGTGTTGGTCGACACCGGCTTGGCGACGGGCGTGCGCGCGTCCGGGAGCGATCCCCGTTCTTCCAGCAGCAACTTGGCGGCCGACGCCTTCTTGTTGTTGAGGAGCTGCATGTAGTGCTGGCCCATGTCGTACGCGGAGACGATGTGACGCCGGGCGATCCCTTTCGCCACCTTGATCGGGTCGTCCCTCTCGTTCGAACGCACGTGCTGGGCGGTCGCCGCACTCCTTCGCGCCTCGGCGGCGATGCCGCGCTTCTGGCTCACCGTGAACTCGCCGCGTGAGATCGCCAGGCCGGTGACGTCCTCGTCGCCGACCTTCCACTTGGCGAGTGTCGCCCCGATGTGGGCGCCCAGCGTGCCCATCGCCGCATCGAGCGCACCCGCGTCGGCGTCCGCCTTCTGACGCTTCGCACCACCCGCCGCGGCCACCTCGTTGTCGTCGACGGCGGCCAGCTTCGTCTGTAGCCCGTCGATCGTCTTGGCGTGCCTCGTGGTGGTGGCGATCGGTGTCTTGCGGTCGTCCGCGCTGACCTTCGCCTCGTCGGCGCTCTCGGTCATGAATCGCACCGGCTCCAAGGGCGCGGACTGGACCACGAGCTGGGCAGACCTGCGCTCGCCCTTGAAGGTGAGGGCGTGTGGCTTGTCGCCGCCGGTGATCGAGACCTTCTTCTTCCACCATTCGAGCAGCGACTTGATCCCCTGCTTGGCCGCCGCGAGGAACCGATTCAGGACACTGCCGAGCCAGTCGACGATCTTGTCGAGGCCCTTGTCGATCGGGGCCCGGATCTTGCGGACGACGCCGACGAGTTTGTCGGGGATGTTGCCGAGCCCGGCGAACTTCGCGAGGAACGCGATCACGACGGTCAGCGTGTTCGCCATCGTGACCTCGACCTTCCTGGCTGCGCCGGCCACCTGGCCGGCCGCGATCGCCGAGATCGAGTCGATGAACGACGCCACCACGGCGCCGATCTGGCGGCCCTTCTCGATGAAGAAAGTCACGGTGTTGTAGATCGCGAGGATGGCCTGGATGACCGCGCCAGCCGGATTGATCATGCTGACGAGCTTCACGACCGCTGCCTTCACGACCTCGACCTGGATCATCTTGGTGACCTGGCCGATCAGCTGGCCCTTGAGCTCGTCGAGCTCGGCCTTGATCTGCTCCCACGCCGCCGCGGGGCCCTGGGTCACCAGCGTCACCAGTACCCCCGCCGTCTTCTCGAGCCCCACCAACACCGGCTCGGGGATGATCCTGAGCAACTTCGAGCGGATGTTCTGCCACGTCAGCCCCAGCACCGACAGCACCAGCTTGATGATCTCGATCAGGCTGAACGACTTCGGGATGTAGACCCCGGCCTCGCCCAGCGGGCCCACCAGCCACTTGATCAGCGCGTTCTTCAGGTGCGTGACGATGTTGCCCGCGAACATCTGGAACCCGAGCTTGCCGGCACGGACCAGGTTGCCGACGAAGGCCACCGGGTCTTTCAGGATCGTCTGGAACGCCGCCCTGGCCTTGGCGATGTACGGCAAGGCACCCGGGGCGACGACCGAGAACAAGATCTCCAACAGGCTGATGACCTGGTCGAGCGCCCAGGACCCGAACTGGGCGGCGAGGCTGGCGAACTCGGTGACGACCTTGCGGAACGCGCCCACCACGGTGACCACGTCCTCGAAGGTCAGCGACCGGATCGTCGCGACGACCCGCCCAGGTATCGACCGCACGAACCCCAACAGGCCGGCCAGCGCGCCCTGGAACCACGCGTAGGCGCGGGCGACGGCGTTTCCCCTCTTGAGGTTCTGCCAGATCTCCTCCTGGCCGATCAGCTTCATGAAGCCGCCGATGAGCGTGTCGGCGTTCCGAGGCACCGGGTCGCCGGTGATCGGGTCCTGACCGAGGACGGCCTTGAGCAGGTCGTAGCCCGCAGTGCCTTCGGCGAGCGCGGCGAGGGGCCGCAGGATTGCGTCCTTGACGAGGTCGAGCAGCTCGGAGACGACGCTGCCCCCGAACGAGATCAGCTGGCCGATCGGACCGGTGAGGATCCGTTTGGCGCGGTCCCAGACGTCACCCAGGTCGAGGATGTCGCTCCAGCTGAGGGAGTCGAGAAAACGTTTCAAGCCTCCGGTGATCGCCGACCCGACGTCACCGAGCGCGGAGACCTTCTGTTCGACCCAGGCGGCGGCCTTGTTGATGACGCCGTGGGTGTCGAGCACCCGGGTGATCAGCGCGCCGCCGGGGACCAGCTCGATCAACGCCCGCAGGAAATTCGCGGCGGATCGGGCGACGCTGCGCATGTTGATCGGGTTGAAGCCCAGCACGAGCGTGAGCATCCGAAAGCCCGGGATGAACGACGCCTTGTCGGCGAAGTAGTCGAGCGCGTCCTCGATGCCGAGGCGTTGCACCGCCGGTGGCGACGCGGAGGTGGTCACCAGGGCCGGCGCCTGGACGGGCGCGGCAGCGCGCTGCACCGTCGCGCCCTGCTGGATCGTGTGGGTGAGCTCGTGGGCGAGCAGACGTTGACCGTCGGCGGTACCCGGCTGGTACTGGCCACGTCCGAAGAAGATGTGGTTGCGGTAGGTGAACGCCCGGGCGCTCAGGTGGTTGCTCAGGCTGGCGGCGGTCTCGCCGGTGTGGACCCGCACGTCGCCCAGGTCCGCGCTCAGGCGTGGCTCCATGAAGGAGCGGGTGTCCGACGGCAGTGCCTGGCCGCCGGTCGCCTCGTTTCGGATCCCGGCCTGGACGTCGGCCGCTGCGGATGGCTCGCCGGAACCGAAGCGCTGCAGCTGCTGTTGCGCGACGGTGGCCCGCTGCACCTGAGGTGGCTCGGTGGCGGCCGCCGCCGGGGCAGTCGCCGCCGGAGCAGTGGCCGCGCGTTGGACCTGCTCGGCGGGCATCCGCATGACCTTGTCGGCACTGCGGTCGGCTTCCTTCTCGAGAGGATCAGCCGGCTTCGACACCGACAGCTTGGTCTGTACTCCAGGTTGGCTGGCCTTGCGCATGATCGGCGAGAAGAACCCGGGGTGACGAGAGGCCTTGAAGAAGGTCCCTGAACGCGCGACCGACGACGAGTGCGACTTGTTCTTCTTGCTCACGCTCGTCCGCATCGCCTACCGCCACTCGACCTTCATCAGGTGGCGCATCCACGGCAGCTTCACCGCGGAGGTGCCCCACGGAAGCTGGTCGAGGAGGATGTCGACGCCGCGAGGTTCGACACGCAACACCCAGTCATCGAACGCGTCGACCGCCAGCGACCCGGGGCGCACCAGGAACTCGGCGCGCAGCGTGTCGACCGAGGTGTTGCGCAGCGCCTCCCAATGCCCGATCGCCGCGTCGAGCAAGGCCGTGGCCTCCGCGGCGTCGTCGTCGGTGAGCCCGACGTCGGACTCGGCCGGCACGTCGAGCGGTATGCCGCACAGCACCTTGGCGAGGGTGAGTTGGTGTTCGGGTGCGGTGCGCTCGCCCGTCGCCAGGTGGTGCAGTAGGCACAGGGCGCGGTTCGGATCGATCAGTTCGCCCTCCGACGCGACACCGAGCCCCTCGAGGAACGACACGAGGAACGGGTGCAACAGCACGAGCCCCGCGTTGTCGATCACGAGGCCGTCATCGCCCTCATCGAGCGCCGCAGGGATCCGCTCGGCGCCGGAGCGATCACTGACCGGCTGTTCGGCGACGGGTCCGGACCGCTCGAGGCGAGTGATGGCACCGGGCCAGCGCACTTCGATGGCGTCCGCCAGCGCCCGTTCGTCGCGCTCGGACAACCCACCCGCCGGCCACGCCCCGGCAACCAGCTCGCGTGCATCGACCGTGCGCCGTGTGCTCGCGGCGGAGAACGCGAGGTCCCAGACCAGCCGGGTGAACGCGGTTCGAGCTGTCGCTGAGACCTCGGGCGTGTGCACCGCGCGCACGACCTGCTCGGTGTCGATCGCGAGCTCCGGCGCGAGATGGTCGAGCAGGGCGGTCACGAACCGCGGGGAGAACTGCGCGAAGAGCCGCGTCCGAGCGGTCGGGTCGGCGAGCGCCGAACGCAGCCGCGTCGTCGTGAGCGACGGCGGTCCGGTGTCCCGGGAGTCCCATGCCTCCAGCACGAGTGATTCGATCGACGATCCTGGTGGAGGCCGGTAGAACCAGGGCAGGCGCCCGGTGCGGAGGAACACGACGAGCGCGTCATCGAGCGTCTCGGCCACGCTGCGTTGCAGCACCGTGCCGTTGGATGCGCCCGCGGGCGTCTCCGCTCCGGCGGGCACCATGGCGGCGTGACGGAAGTGGTCGGCGACCTCGCGCCCCAACGCCTCGACGAGCTCCGGCTCGAGCCGATCGAGTCGGAGGTTACCGAGGTCGATCTCGAGCCGATCGACCGAGAGGTACACGCCATCGGCGTCGATCCCCCCGAACGCAGCCTCGAGCGCCGGTGAGAGCACGTCCGTGCTGATGGCCGAGAGCCGGTGCTGGAGGGCCAGCCCGTCGGACTCGGCGCCGTGCAGTTCGACGTCGAGGATCTGGCGTCGAATCGTGATCGTCGCCGGGTCGGCCATGCGCTCACCCGCCCGGCTCGACGATGTTGATCGTCCGCTCGACCGTGCGCGCACAGCCCCGCTCGGTGAACCCCGTCAGTCGGATCAGCTTGTCGACTGGTTCGGCCCGTTCGAACCTCACCGACACCGCGTCGCCACCGGCGATGGCCGGCACGCCGTCCTGGATCTCCCACAGGAACGCTGCGCCCTCGCCCGACGTCACCTCCGCCTCGAACACGACGTCGTCGGGGTGCGCGCCGTCGCGGTGGATCACCAGCTCGAGGTCGACGTCCTCGCACCGCGAGACCGGCGGCTCGTCCGGCCGGCACCGGTTCGACTCCGACCCGTCGAAGGTCGGGATCCGCACCGGTGCGTCGGTGACGTTGCTGAATTCCGTGCCGTTGGGGCTGTAGCTGTACCGGAAGCGGTGGTTCGTCCCCCCTTGCACGAACTCGCCGGCGAGGACGAACTCGAAGTCGATGCAGTCGAGCCGGTCGACGAAGAAGGCGCCGTTGGTCGCGGTGCCGACAGCTGGTTCGTGGTCGAGAACGAACCATCCTTCGGCCCCGAAGCTGTCGGCGACGAGCCTGGTGATCCGTGCGAGCCAGCGTTCGACGACTGAGGTGAAGTTGGCGGTGGACATCGTGCTGGGGGTGTTCACGATCTGTTGCACCTCGCCCGTCAGATCGATCTCGTTGTGGTCCGGATCGAAGACGGCGAACCTGCGTACCTCGGCCGAATACCTGTTGATCGGGAAGTCGGGCCGCGCCTCGGGCACCCAGAGGCGGTAGCCGAACCGCGTCGCCGATCCGTCGCAAGGGAACTCGCACGGCTTTACGCCCGACTCGAACACGGCGGTGACGGTGCACTTCGCCGCGTCGGTGACGGTGACGGTCAGCACCTCGGCGACCGACAGCTCGGGGCTGGTGTACCTGGCGTCGAGGACGGTGCCCACGTCCGCGCCGTAGGGAGGTGTCCCACCTTCGATGAGGAAGGTGACCTGGTAGGTCCGGTCGTCGAACTGCGACTCGGCGTCGGAGATCTGCAACTCCGGAGGGACCGTGATCTCGATAGTCGCCGACTCGTTGCCCGCGGCGTCGCGCACGACGATCGTGTGGTCGCCTTGGTCGAGGCGCAGGGTGCCGGTCGATGCCTTGAACGTGCCGTCGTCATCGACCCGGACCGAGATCGCGCCGACGGCGCCCTCCACGTCGAGCGTGACCTCGGCGGCATCCTCACGCGTGCATCCCGTGGTGACGTCGACCTTCAGCTTGCTGGGAGGCAGCGTGTACTGGATGCCGCCACAACCGCAGTCGACCCGGTACGGCAGGAAGAAGTCGGCGATGACGGTGCCGTCGTCGAGCCCGGCGATCGTGTCGCCGTACACGCCCCGGGCGAGTGCCGAGAGGGTGGCTTGGGGCACCAGGACGTTGCCGGTGAGGAACTCGTAGATGTGCTTGACGTCCTCGTCTGCGGCGATCGACTGCTTGTAGGCGAGCCGGGCGACCGACTGCTCGAAGCGCATCTGCTTCTTCACCGTTCGGGTGTCGTCGGGCTCGTGGCTCGTCGCGAACGTCGCGGCCGTCAGGAGCGGAACGGGCGGCGGGGCGGTCGACGGAGACGACGGCTTGGGCAGCTCGTGGTACACGAGGATGAACGTGCCGCCGATCGGCACGCCGGCCTTGTGCTGGATGCCGGGGTGGCGTTCGAGGAAGTGGCTCAGGAACTGGGCCTGCTTCACCTCGCGGACGCGCCGTTCGAACTCCTTCACCAGCGCCTCGAGCTGGTCGAGCCGGCACTTGTAGAGGATGTCGTCGAGGCGGTCCGCGAGCCCGGGGGCGTCGAATCCCGACGTTCCCTCCGCGACCGCTCGTCGGCGGTCGAACTCGAACTGCCGGGCCGTCGTCTGGAGCTGGTCGTGGGTCACGCGGAGCGCGTCGAGGTCGAGCTGTTGGAACTCGGGGGTGATCTGCGCGTCGAACGCCGTCATGGCCTGCACCAGGTCGAGCGAGCGCTCGGCGAGCGTGACCGGTCCGGGCGGGAAGCCGACCGACGGTTGGTTGGCCGGGCGGGTCAGGATCGATTCGATGGCCGCGCCGATCGTGCCGCCGGCGGCGCGGAACTCGGGTGCGAGGTTCGCGAGCAGCCCGAGTGACGGAACGAGATGGGTCGTCTCCTCGGACGGCGTGTCCGGCAGCTCGTAGACGAACTTCACATGCTTGACGAGGAAGCACTCGATCTCGGACTTGACCGTCTCGTACAACGCCGCAAGATCCTCGAACCGGCACTTCTCCTTGCTGAGATCGATGTCGATGTTCTCGTCGAAGGCGCCCGTTCGCAGCGCGATCACATCGATCGGCAGGCGATGACTCTCTCGCAGCGCCAGCAGCGTCTCGAGCGCGTCGTCGACGTTTCGACCGAGATGTCCCTCGATTCGCAGGAAGTTGTTCGGCTCGAGGTCGAAGCGCAGCGGATCGAGCACGAAGTCGGGTGGCGTCCGGTCGTACTCGTCGGCGCGGTAGCTCAGGTTGTGGTGCGGCCGTCGGCGCGACGTCTTGGACGGGTCCCACCGGGTGTAGAGCGGGTCGGGGCCATCCTGGTCGTAGTAGTAGGGGATCGCCTTCTGCGAGAGTGAGACGGCGCCGTGGCGCGAGGGCGTGGCCCTGATCGCGTCGTCGGGCGGGGTGTCGGTGAACTTGTCGAGCATGCTCACCAGCCGTTCGAACAGCGCCTTCACCTCGGCGCTGCGTTCCTCGCAGTCGCCCACCGCGGGTGACGGCACGAACCGATGGCGGTAGTCGGCGGGGTCGAACTGGTCGGGGTCCAATACGCCGGCCATCAGGTGTCGGGGGAACAGACCTTCCGGAGGGCAGCACGCGCACAGCAGGTCGACTCCCGCCCAGCGCAGGTCGTCGTAGGCGGCGATCAGGTCGTCGAAGAGGTCCCAGTAGTGCTGGAGGAACCGGACCTGGGCCGTCGTCGCGGGCGTGGTGTCGAGAAACCCGAAACGGTTCTGGTTGGTGAGGCCGACGAACGGGTTGGTCGGATGCTGGGCGATGACGAGCGGCTTGAATGCGTCGTACAGCTCGGTGAGCGCGGCGGCGGTCCTGGCGACGAG
>DATEEV010000209.1:0-5617 GCA_035281005.1 Microthrixaceae bacterium
CGAGCCGAGGGAGTGATCTCCACGGCCATCGCCGTGCTGATCATCGCCTTCCTGGGCGTGGCGATGTGGGTCGGGTTCCAGCAGATCTTCTCCGATGCTGCCGAGACCACCCGGACCCAGGTCGAACAGATCGGCCAGTGATTTCCCGCGAACGCGACGACGGCCGAGACGAGCGCGGCAACGGCGTCCTCAGCACCACGTTCGGTGTGGGGGTGTTCCTCATGCTGTTGCTGATGGCCGTTCACGTGCTGCTGAACCTCTGGGTGGCCTCCACGGTCGACGCCGTGGCGCGAGACGCCGCGTCTGCCGTCGCCCTGAGCGGAGATGCACCCGGCGAGATCGCCGCGACGGAACGCGCCGCCCTGAGCTCGGCCCACGCCGCGTTGGGCGACTTCGCCGACCGGGTCGACCTCCGCTTCGAGCAGGACCCCACCGGGGACACGGTGGTCGTGCGGGTCCGGACGTCGGGCTTGCAGCTCGTCCCGCAGTTCGCGCGGGAGGCTCTCGGAGTCGGATCCGTCGACCGGCGCGTCGTCGTCCGACGAGAGGCCTTGCGTTGAGTGGGATCGCGACGAACGGGACCGCGACGAGAACGCGCACACGCTCCGAGGTCGCTCAGGTCGCCGGCGTCGAGACGCTCGCCCTCGGCACGCTCGTGTTCATCGTCGGCACGCTGGTCGCGGTGAACGCGTGGTCGATCGTGACGTCGCGAGCAGTCGCCGACGACATCGCCACCTCGTATCTCCGGGCCTACACCGAAGGTACGGGCGCGGCCGACGCGCTCCTCGACGGGAACCGCGCGGCCGACGCCGCTCGGTCGAGCCATTCCTTCGCGGCGGATCGGGTCGAGCTCGATGAGCCCGACCAGTTCGCTCCGTGCGAGATGGTCGCCGTGACGGCCACGATCGCGGTCCCGCTCGTGAGGATCCCGGTCGTCGGCGCCCTCGGGTCGACCGAGATCACGATCACCCGCCGCGAACGCATCGATCCGTACCGGTCCGGTGGAGGCGAGTTCGAGGGGGTGTCGCCGTGCGAAGGGTGAGAGCCATGCTGCCCACCGTCGAGCGCGGCTCGACGCTGCTCCTGTTCCCCGCCGGGATCCTGGTGGTGATGTTGCTGTCGGCGATCGCGGTCGACCTCACCGTCGTCCACACCGCACGCCGCGAACTGCAGCGTGCGGTCAACGCTGCGACCGACGACGCCGCCGCTCTCCTCGACCTCGACCGCCTCTACAGCGACGGAGCCATCGCCATCGACCTCGCCGACGCACGCCGCTCCGTCGAGGCAGACCTCGCCGCGTTGCCCGGAATTCGGGTGGTGTCGACCAGCGTCGTGGCCGGGCCCGAGGCGGACCGCATCGAGGTTCGCGTCGTGGGCGAGGTGGACCACATCTTCGGCCGAGCCCTCCCTGGGGTGCCGGCGACCGAACGGGTCGTGGCCTCCGTAGCGGCCGTCCTCAAGGTGAGGCCTGTTGACCTGTGATGATATTTCATCCTTTTTCATGTACTTTGATACCGACCGACCTCGAAGCAGGCGTGAGCATTGGTGGTGGAGCGAACAGGTGGAACGTCGGGCAGCGAGAACGAATTCGACTGGCGTTGCCCGGACTCGTGCGAGCCGTCCCGACACAGTCGCGGCGCCGCCCGGCCCCACATCAGGGGAGACGATGAGGACCAGCGTGGTCACGACCCCGACCGGGCTCGTGGTGACCAAGCGGGCGTCGGACGACGCCAGCCGCGTGCGGCTTCGTCGTGAGTTCGAGGTGCTGTCGCGCCTGCGGCATCCCAACGTCGTCGAGATCGTGCGACCCGAGGCCTGCCCGCCGATCGACGAGACCGACGGGAGCGTGGACGGGAGCGCTGAGCCGGTCCTGGTGACGCGATTTGCCTCGCGGTCCACCCTCGCCGACCTGCCGCCGCGCGGGCCCGACGAGCTGGCCGACGTCGCGGAGAGCCTGGCCCAGATCCTCGCAGAGCTGCACCGCCTCGGCGTGGCGCACGGGTCTCTCGCTCCGGAGCATTGCCTCGTCGCCGCCGGCGGGCGCCTCGTCCTCTGCTCGTTCGGGCGCGCCCGTCCGGTCAGTGACCCGTACGACGTGAGCGCCGCCGTCGACGCGCATCGCCTTGCCGAGATGATCCGCGAATGGCGAGAGGCGATGAGCCCACGCAACCGAGGCGAACGGGCGACGCTCGCCCGGGTCGACTCGATCAGCCGAGCACTCAGCCGCGCCCGGCCCGACCTTCGCCGCGCAGTACCGAGCCGCCTTGCCGGCTCCGGCGTATCGGGTCGCCACCCCGGGCCCGCCAAGACGAGCCAGCCTGGACCGGGCCGAACCGACGCTGCCCGGTCCACCCCTCGCGGCGATCGCCGGCGTCGTCGCGGCATCAGGTCCGCGGCATTCCGTTCCCTCCTCGCCGCAGCGCTCGCGGTCGTCGCGCTGCGCTACGACGTCCGCACGGATCTCAGCGATCTCGAGTCGGGAGTCTCCGCCGCGATGGCCGTGGCGTCGGTGCTGCGGTGGGCGATCGTCGCCGTGTCGTCCTACGTGGCGGTGGTCAGTGCGCTCTGGGCCATCGCGTTGGCCGCGCGCCGCCCAACGATGACGCGCCGGCTACGCCGGCTCGTGCCGGCATGGCTCGAGCACGCCCTGGTCGGGGTGACGATCGCCGGCGCCCTGTCGACCGCGGTGAACGAGCTCGCCGTCCCCGCGCCGACGTCCATCACCGCCGCGCCGTCCCTGCGACGCGAGGCGACCATCACCACAACGAGCCTTCCCGAAACGACCACCACGTCGCTCGTGGCGATCGACACTGTGGAGACACCGGCCCCGACCTCGCTCGCAACGCTCGAGCCGACGACGGTCCCGGTAGCGACCACCCCGACCTCACGCGTGAGCACGTGGACAGTGAGCCCCGGCGATCATTTCTGGGGGATCGCCGAGCGGACGCTCACCGAGGCATGGGGTCGCGTCCCGAGCGACCGGGAGACGACGCGCTACTGGCGTGCGCTCATTGCCGAGAACCGGTCACGGCTCGCAGATCGCCACAATCCCGATCTCGTCTACATCGGACAGGTCTTCGAGCTGCCGCCCACGCCACCGGCCTGAGCCGAGCGCCCGAACCTGCAGCAGCGAACCGACGCTCAGCCGAGCTTCAGGCCGAGCTCGTCGAGACGGGGACCGGCGGCGTCCTCGCCGACGCCGAGGATCGCTGCGATCGCACGCATGTCGTCGCGGCGGATCGTGAGCACCCGCCCGTTGAAGTCCTGACGTTGCACCTGGATCATCCGGAGGTACCGGGCGAGCGTCTCGCCCTCGGCGGTGTCCATGTTCTCGAGCCGGGTCAGATCGATCTTTGCGCCGGCATCGAACTCGGCGAGCCGGCGGGCAACCTCGTCATCGGCCGGGTCGTCGTCCTCGTCGAAGGGAAGCAGCTGATCCACGGGCACCCGGTAGAAACGGGCGAGACGCTGCAACCGCGGGACCGAGATGGCGCGCTCCCCACGCTCGTACGCGCCGAGCACCGACGCCTTGAATTCCTGGCGTGATTGCGCCTCGACCTCTTGCAAAGACAGTCGCTTCTGGCGACGGATCAGGCGCAGCCGGTCCCCGACCTTCCGCCCGTAACCATTCATCATCAGTTCTTCGTCGAGTGCTGTCATCGCAGCGACCTCCGTCGGGACAGGTCCCGGGTTCCGTCGTCCTCGGACCCGCTGCCCCCCAGCAAAGGAGGCACTGTAGGTCACGACTTCTGGGCGTACCAACACTGTGAGTGTTCAGGCGCCCGTCCACAACGTGGAATTTCACCCGCCGTCACGGTCTCGCGGCCCACTCGGAGCCACGACTCCGTCCCGCAGCGCGACAAGGATCGCGCCCACCGCGATCGCCGCGGTCTCGGCTCGAAGGACGTGCGAGCCGAACGTCACGCACTCCAGTTGCCGACCACGCTCCGTGTCGGACCACCCTCCTTCGGGTCCGATCAGCACCCTGAGATCACCCCGCGTCGGGCTCCGACCCCCGAGGTCCGCCATGACCGTCGCCGGAGCGGCCGCGACGTCGGAGAAGGCGCTGACGTCGTCAACCCTCGGCAGCCAGGCGCGCTTGGACTGCATCGCCGCGGCTCGCCCCACGGCGCGCAGCCGTTCGACGGCGCGTCCCGCCCGGGCCTGGTCCCACTGCACGACCGATCGCTCGGCGACGAACGGGATGATGTGGTCGATGCCGGTCTCGGTGAGCTTCTGCACCACCAGCTCGGGCTTGGAGGCTTTCACGAGCGCGAAGCACACGCTCAACGGAGGGTCCGGTGGATCCTCGATCATCACCGGCCCGATCGGCTGGATGCGACTCCCCCACTGGGCGGCGCGCCACCCGCCGGCACCGTCGGACACGGTGAGAGGCTCACCTCGGCGGAGTCGCAACGCGCGCTCGGCATGATGGCGGTCCTCAGGGCTCAGCGCGGGCGCGTCGAGGTCGTCGACGAAGAAGTGTGGACCGGGCGACCGCTCAGATCGGACGTCGGGGCTCACCCGACCGGTTCTAGCAGCCGAGGAGCGGAGGCGAGGAAGCGCGAAGGGAGAACCTGAGCAGAAGCGACGAGGCCATCGAGGACGTCAGCGGAACGCTGAGCGGATCCGCGACAACAACCCGGTGTCGGGTCGTTGGATCTCCTCGCCGCGCAACGCGGCGAGGCGCTCGAGGAGCTCTTCCTCTTCGCCGCGCAGCTCGGTCGGGGTCGACACGACGACCTTGACCAGCAGGTCACCGCGACCGCGGCCCTCGAGGTGGGGCACGCCGCGGTGACGGAGGCGGAACACCCGACCCGACTGCGTGCCCTTCGGGATCACGAGGTCCTCGGCCCCGTCGAGGGTGTCGTAGAGGAGGTGGTGGCCCAGCGCCGCCTGAGTCATCGTGATCCGCAGCTCGTGGACCAGGTCGTAGCCCTGCCGCACGAAGATCTCGTGGGGGCGGACCTTGATCTTCACGTAGAGGTCACCCGGTTGCCCGCGGCGCGGACCGACGGCGCCGCGCCCCGACAGGCGCAGGGTCGAGCCGGTGTCGACGCCGGCCGGCACGTCGACGGTGAACGTCTTGTCGATCACGGTCCGGCCTTCGCCGCGGCACGTGTCGCACGGGTCCGCGATCACCATGCCCTGACCGCCGCAGGTGCGACACACCGTCGCCGACACGATCTGGCCGAGCATCGACTGACGCACCACGCGCTGCTCGCCAGTGCCGCTGCAATCGGCGCACGGGACCGCCGAGGTCCCCTCCGTCGCGCCGCTGCCATCGCAGATCTCGCAGGACACGGCGGTGCGAACGGTCACATCGGTCTGGCAGCCGAACACCGCGTCGGAGAACTCGAGGGTCGCGGTCACCTCCAGGTCGGGGCCACGGGGCGGGCCGGCAGGGCCGCGGGCGCGGCCGCCGAAGCCTCCACCGCCGAAGAACGCGTCGAACAGATCGCCGAGGCCTCCGGTGCCGGAGCCGAACGGATCGCCGAAGTTGATGCCGTCGGTCGAGCCGAACTGGTCGTAGCGCGCCCGGAGATCCGGGTCGGAGAGCACCTCGTAGGCCTTGGCGATCTCCTTGAAGCGCGCCTCGGAGGCCTCGTTGCCGTCG
>DATEEV010000210.1:0-3945 GCA_035281005.1 Microthrixaceae bacterium
GCTCGAACGCTTGGAGCGGGGCGCCGCCGACGACCGCGACATCGACGAGCTCGGCGCCGGGCTGCACATGGTCACCGACCAGAACCGCTGCTACCTCCCCGTCGAGCTCCAAACGGTCATCGCCAGCATCCTGCGCGAGCTTCCCGAGGATTTCGTCATCCACCTCGAGCGCACCCCGGCCCCGTCACGCCTGTACCGGCTGCCCAAGATCGTCGACATGTCCAACGGGACCGTGACCTACGACCCCAGAACCGCCCCCGAAGGGCCGGACGAGACAGACGTCGACATACGACGCGCCGGATGACCCGACCTCAGCAACAACCACGGAAGGAACACGCGATGGCAAGCGAGCAGTCAGACGCTGTGAGAGAGCTCTGGACGAGCTGGATGGAGGCAGCGAAAACAGATCCGAACGAGACTCCGGACGACGTCCGAGACTGGGTCCGTCCTCGCTTGGGACTCGTCGGTGCCAACTGATGCCCGTAACCACGGGAACGCGCCCGAGCGCCGATCCCGAACGGCATCTGCGCCCCAGGGACATGCACCCGGCGCACCTCAACGACGAACTCGACCCCCGACCGCGACGCCCAGGAACATTCCCCGGACACGCACTTGTGGGTGACGACTCGTCGCCAGCGCAGTTGGCTGTGGGCTCGTGAGATACGAGATCCGCGTCGAGGGGAACCTCGACCAGCACTGGTCGGACTGGTTGGACGGCATGTACATCACGTCCGAGCCCGGCGGCGTGAGCCTGATCGAAGGCCCGGTCACCGACCAAGCCGCCCTGCACGGCCTCCTCGCCAAGATCCGTGACCTCGGCCTACCACTGATCTCGCTCCGCCGCCTCGGCCCCGAAGAACCCACCCAGGCGCCCACCTTCGGGTGACGACCGCCGCAACCGTCGTCCGTACCGTCGCTCGCATGACGACGATCAGCGGAAGGGACCTCTCATGACCGGCTTGGTTCGAGGACTCCAGGTCACGACCCAACCCCGCGGCGGTGACAGCCATCCGGGGCACCGGCATCGACCGAGCCGCTCTCCCTGGCCTCCTCGCCGAACTCCGCGACCTCGGCCTGCCACGGATCTCGGTCCGCCGCGTTTAGGCCCTGACGAAGAACCCACCCGGGCATACACCTTCGGGTGATGACCACCCCGGCGCTGCTCCGTACCGTCGCTCCATAGTCGATTGGAAGCCGG
Source organism: Microthrixaceae bacterium (assembly GCA_035281005.1). Classification (GTDB taxonomy): domain Bacteria; phylum Actinomycetota; class Acidimicrobiia; order Acidimicrobiales; family Microtrichaceae; genus DATEEV01. The sequence continues at coordinate 1,199 of DATEEV010000210.1, forward strand.
CGTCATGGACGAGCCACGCCCATGTCCGTTCGACGACGCAAGACGAGGGAGCAGGAATGAACGACCTACTCAAGACAGCGGTCACCGCGCACGGCGGGCTGGACCGATGGAATCAGATCAAGTCGATCGCGGTCGGCGCAACTATCACTGGGGCCCTCTGGTCCGTCAAGAGTACGGGTGACGGGCTCGACGACGTTCGATTTGAGGTGGACACCACGCGCGAGACGCTGACGATGGATTTCGTCGGTCAAGACAAGCGCTCCGTCTTCGAGCCACAGCGAGTTGAACTGCAGAGCGGTGACGGTGTGCTCATCGACGCACGTGACGACCCGGAGAGGTCGTATGACGGTCATCAGTTCGACAGCCCGTGGGACGACATGCATCTCGCCTACTTCCTCGGGGAAGCGCTGTGGACCTATCTGAATACACCGTTCCTCTACAGCTGGCCCGGGTTTGCCACCGAAGAGATCGCCCCAATCGAGGTCGACGACGAAACGTGGCGGCGGCTGAAAGTGACCTTCCCCGACTACATCAAGAGCCACACCCGCCACCAGATCTCGTGTTTCGGCCCGGACGGGCTCCTGCGCCGCCACGACTTCACCATCGACATCCTCGGCGGGGCGCCGGGGATGCTCTACGCCACCGACTACCGCGACGTCGAGGGCATCATCATCCCAACCACGCGACGGGGCTACGCCTGGCAGGGCGACTACCAGATCGTGCCGGAGCCGGTGCTCGTCGCGATTGACATGGGCGAGATCGCCATCCGCTGACCTCCTCACGTCCCGAGCTTGCACCTACCGGACGTCCTCACCTCCCCGAGGCCAGGCGCCTCACCACCGAGGTCACCACTCGAGAAGGAGACCTGCAATGCGGAAGCTGATCGAATCGACCCTCGTCTCGCTCGACGGGGTGATCGGAGCACCGGATGGGTGGGCCAACTTCGACGACGAGGCGACGGCGTTGTCGATCGAGCAGCTGGCCAACTACGACGCATTCGTCATGGGCCGGGTGACGTACGAGTACTTCTTCGCGAACTGGGGCCAAATCGCTGGCAATCCCTACATCGACCTCATCAACGCCATGCCCAAGTACGTCGCCTCTCGATCCCTGACCGAGACGGCATGGAACGCCACGCTCCTCGGGCCTGACCCATCCGACGCCATCGCCCAGCTGAAGGATCAGCCCGGCAAAGACCTCATCAAGTACGGCACCAGCCGCTTCGACCACACGCTCATACGAGACCACCTGATCGATGAGTTCCACTTCTGGATCATGCCCGTCGTGGCCGGCGCAGGGCAGCGACTGTTCGAGGACGTCGACACCTCCGCATTCGATCTGAGGCTCACGGACGTGAGGAGGCTCGAGAACGGGTCGGTAATCCTCACCTACGCGGCCGGCTGACATCCGTCCTACGAATCTTGCTCACGCTGCCTTTCCGCGAGCGCGACATATCGACGGATACGGCCGCGTCGCGTCCGTGGTTCCCAGGACCACGCTGAGGCGCGAGATCGGCAGATCTGCGCTACCGCCGAGCGGGCCCGGGCACCAGCTATGGACCTCCGGACGTGACCGCGGCGGCCGACACTCCTACGGCGTCTTCGACGCTGCGGTGTCGGCTCACCACGGCGACGTCACGCGCCACTGCCTCCATCATCGAGTCGTGAAATGTGAGCATGAAGTGCCGCGCCTCTGGGAACGGCAGAGCAGCTGCCATTGGATGGACAGCCTCGATCGCTCGCAGCTCGCTCACCCAGGGTGAGTCGCTGACCTCGTGGGCGGCGTAGAAGCTCAGTCCTGCATTCCACAACGGGTGTCCGTGCTGCGCCTCGTCATTCGGGAAGCCGAACCGAACGGCAACGCAACCGACGAATTCTGCGATGCGCGCCTGTCCGTCGGTGTGCTCGAAGGCAAAGAGCGTGCGGTCCTCAGAGGCAACGAGCACAGGGGCCGGCGCGCCGGCCGACCACGTCAAATCAGGCACGTCCAAGACAACAGCCCGCAGCACCATCGGCGCATATTGCCCGCTGCGGGCGGTCCTCGCCCGTCGGGTTGACAGCACAGAACCACGCGGCGGCGCGAGATCGGCAGATCGGTACCGCTTTGGATGCGAGCGGTCTGGACGTTGTTGAGGTCAGCGGAGTTCGAGTTCCCAGCGCCAGACGTCGTCGTCGACGCCGTCGTCGGGGTCGGCGATGGTGGCGGTGCGGGTGAACCCACAGTGAACGAGCACAGCGGTGGAGGCGTTCGGCGTGGCGAGCGTGTGGGCGACGACACGGGTGGCTCCGCGTTCACGGGCCCAGTCGATCAGCGTTCGTGTCGCCATGGTGGCCAGGCCTCGGCCTTGACGGGCGGGGGCGATGGCGTAGCCGATCTCGACCTCTCCGCCGGTTGGCGGTCCCTTGAACCCCCCGAAGCCGACGAGGGCGCCGTCGTCGTCGAAGAAGAGGTGGGATCCCCATGGGTCGGCGTCGTGGCGGCGGGCGGCGTCGAGGGCGTGGGGGAGGGCTTCGGGGAACCCGGCCCACCCCTCGACGACGGCGATGCCGAACCGATCGGTGAACGCTGCGTCGCCGTCGATCAGCGCCTCGATCCACTCGAGCCGGAGCGGCTCCACCCGCATCACCCACCACCTCGCCGACACCGGGGCCGGTCGCTGCGGAAGGCGAGACCCCTTGGGCACGGCCATGATGTCGCGATGGACCTCCCGGCGATCGCTGGCTTCGGGCACGTCGATCTGACCGTGA